>NZ_JBFRTR010000055.1:0-6071 GCF_041474215.1 Vibrio sp. 10N.222.52.C12 | reverse complement strand
CACGGCCCGTTTTTTTAAGCTAGGGAACTACAACAACAAGTTATGGAACTTATATTAATATCCACTGCGTTTATCGCAGGATTTATTGCTTTAAAGTGTCACCTTCCCCCATTAGTTGGTTTTTTGGTTGCAGGCTTTGGGCTTTTTGCCTTTGGCTTTGAAACCAATGACACCATCATTACTTTAGCTGACCTTGGTGTCACGCTGCTTCTATTTACTATCGGCTTAAAGCTCGATATCAAAACCCTACTCTCTAAAGAGATCTGGGCTGGCGCGACAATCCACAACCTTTTGTCCACTCTGTTTTTCGCCGTCGCCCTGTTTGGCTTTAAGTTCTTAGGTATTTCATCGCTAGCTGCCATGTCGGTAGAACAGATCGTTCTGCTCGGTTTTGCTCTTTCATTCTCTAGTACTGTATTTGCGGTTAAGACTCTGCAAGAGAAAGGCGAAATGAATGCGACCTACGGAACGTTAGCGATTGGTATCTTGGTCATGCAGGATATCTTCGCCGTAGTATTCTTAACGGCTTCTACGGGCAAAATACCTGAGTGGTATGCAATTGCTCTGTTTGCCCTACCCTTATTACGCCCACTGTTCTACAAAGTGCTCGATTGGGTTGGTCACGGTGAGATGCTGGTTCTTTCCGGCATCTTCTTCGCATTAGTCGTCGGTGCTGGTTTATTCCATTTGGTTGGTGTGAAACCAGATTTGGGGGCTCTTGTTCTAGGTATGTTACTTGCTGGTCACCCAAAAGCCTCAGAATTATCAAAGTCGCTGTTTAACCTTAAAGAACTTTTCCTTGTCTGTTTCTTCTTGAATATTGGTCTGTCAGAGCAACCAACCATTCAAGGCTTTATGCTCGCAATCTTGTTCTTGCTGATGCTGCCAGTGAAAGGTGTTCTCTACTTCTTGGTACTCAACCGCTTCAAGTTCCGTGTTCGAACATCTCTACTTGCCTCGCTATCACTGTTTAACTATAGCGAGTTTGGCCTCATCGTTGGTGGTCTCGCCTTCAAGATGGGTTGGATGTCGGGTGATATCTTAGTTGCCGTTGCCATTGCAGTTTCACTGTCTTTTCTAATCGCTGCTCCTTTAAACCGAGCTGGTCATAAGCTTTATCAGCAGTCAGGTAAATGGCTAAAAGAGCATGCGTCAGAAAAGCTTCACCGACGTGATAAGCGAATTGACCCTGGTCGTGCCCAAGTGCTTATTCTAGGTATGGGCCGAATTGGTACCGGTGCTTATGACGAATTACGTACTCGCTATGGCAAGGTCAGCCTAGGTGTAGAAGTGCGTGAAGAAGCCGCGCACAACCACAGAAGCCAAGGCAGAAACGTGATTTCTGGCGACGCGACTGACCCAGATTTCTGGGAGCGAATTCTAGATACAGCAAACGTAAAGCTGGTGATTTTGGCAATGCCTCACCACCAAGGTAATCAAACCGCTTTAGAACAATTAAAGTCACGTAACTTTAAAGGCCAAATTGCGGCTATTGCTGAATATCCCGATCAACTCGAAACACTGAAAGAGAATGGCGTTGATGCGGCATTTAACATTTACAGCGAGGCTGGTAGTGGTTTTGCTCGCCACGTTTGCGAACAGTTAAATCCAAATATCAATAAAATCTAGTATTAGACAGTGTTCAACTAAACCTCTCAAAACTGCCTATTTTTCGCACTTTTGAGAGGTTTTTGTTTAAAAAACCAACCGCAATTAAACATCACACACCAAAAGCACATAAAAATTAGATAATTTCTAACAGAACACCCTTTATATTATTTTTTTGCTCACATCCGGTTGCTTTTTTTAGCCAGAATGGCAAATTGAATGCAGTTGATTTGGAAATTATTTAAAAGGAAGTTCTATGTGTTCAGTATTTGGCATTCTCGACATTAAAAGTGATGCCGCAGCACTTCGCCCTATTGCTTTAGAAATGTCTAAGAAGCTTCGTCACCGTGGTCCAGACTGGTCTGGTATCTATGCTGGTGAAAAAGCAATCCTTGCTCATGAACGTCTTGCTATTGTTGGCTTGAACAGTGGTGCTCAACCACTATACAGTCAAGACAAAAAGCACATTCTTGCAGTAAACGGTGAAATTTATAACCACAAAGAACTTCGTGCACGCTATGAAGATAAGTACCAGTTCCAGACTGATTCTGACTGTGAAGTTATCCTAGCGCTATACCAAGAGATGGGTGCAGACCTTCTAGAAGAGCTTAACGGTATTTTCGCATTCGTTTTATACGACGAAGAGAAAGACGAGTACCTAGTGGGCCGCGACCATATTGGTATCATCCCGCTTTACCAAGGTTACGATGAGCACGGCAACTACTACGTGGCTTCAGAGATGAAAGCATTGGTTGAAGTATGTAAGACGATCAGTGAATTCCCTCCAGGTAGCTTCTACTCTTCGAAAGATGCTGAACCTCAACGCTACTACATCCGCGATTGGAACGAGTACGCTGCGGTACAAGGCAACAGCACAAGCAAAGAAGAACTGACTGAAGCGCTAGAAGCAGCCGTTAAACGTCAACTAATGACTGACGTTCCTTACGGTGTACTTCTATCTGGTGGCCTGGATTCATCAATTACTTCAGCAGTTGCAAAACGCTTTGCGGCAATGCGTATCGAAGATGATGAGCAATCTGAAGCTTGGTGGCCACAACTGCACTCGTTCGCTGTTGGTCTTGAAGGCGCACCAGACCTTATCGCTGCTCGTGAAGTTGCGGACAAGATCGGAACTGTGCACCATGAGATGACTTACACTATTCAGGAAGGCCTAGACGCAATCCGTGACGTTATCTACCATATCGAAACTTACGATGTAACGACGATTCGTGCATCAACGCCAATGTACTTGCTGGCTCGTAAGATCAAAGCGATGGGCATCAAGATGGTACTTTCAGGTGAAGGTGCTGATGAAATCTTTGGTGGTTACCTGTACTTCCATAAAGCGCCAAACGCGAAAGAGTTCCACGAAGAGACAGTACGTAAACTGCTTGCTCTAAGCATGTTCGACTGTGCTCGTGCAAACAAATCGCTAGCGGCATGGGGTGTTGAAGGCCGTGTACCATTCTTGGATAAAGAGTTCATCGATGTCGCAATGCGTCTGAACCCTGAAGATAAGATGTGCGGTAACGGTAAGATGGAGAAACACATCCTGCGTGAGTGTTTTGAAGACTACCTACCAGATTCAATCGCATGGCGTCAAAAAGAGCAGTTCTCTGATGGTGTTGGCTACGATTGGATTGATACATTGAAAGCAACGGCTGAAGCAAAAGTAATGGATCAACAAATGGAAGCTGCTAAGTTCCGTTTCCCTTACAACACGCCAACAACCAAAGAAGGTTATGCTTACCGTGAAATCTTTGAGGAGCTATTCCCTCTAGAATCTGCGGCAGAGTGTGTACCTGGTGGTCCTTCAGTTGCTTGTTCATCAGCGAAAGCGATTGAGTGGGATGAGTCATTCAAAAACTGTGTCGACCCATCAGGCCGTGCAGTACAAGCCGTTCACAACGATGCTTACAACGCTTAGAGCGTTTTGAACAAATCCTAAAGACTAAAAAAGGCGCATTATGCGCCTTTTGTTTTAAGCCTATTTTTATTACTGCAGTTATGCGCGAGCTTGTAGTGCTTCGTTCTCAATACTGATTGGAACGACTTGGCTGATCATTTTCACCAGCATAATCGATCGAGCCTCACCGTCTTTCTGATCGAAAATAGCTTCAACCCCAGCAAATTGGCCACTCTGAATCTTAACTACCTGTCCAGATTCAAACTCAACACAACAATCTTCCACTTCGTTACTGCAGCACTTCTCAAACTCTTTAAGTTCAAACACCAAGTCTCCTTGGACCTCGTGCGGCAGTGAACCGAACTTAATAAAGTCCACAACGCCACGTGTTGAACGAACGGTCGTGAAGCTAGGACCTTGCTCATAATCGAAGCGAACAAAGATGTAAGACGGAAACAGCGGTTCTTTGACCTGCTTTTCTTTCCCTCTCACCACCTTTTTGACTTCTATTTGAGGGTAAAAGCACTCTACCCCCTGATTCTCTAAGTGCTGCTGAGCGCGTTTTTGATCACCACGCTTACAGTAAAGCAAATACCAACGTTTCATTTAACTAGCCATTTTATATTTTTAGATATTTTACCACATGCCTAAAACGGTTGAATCGCCATTAATAAAATGAATCGTTGCCAACGAAAAATAATGCGTAGCAGACCAATTTATCAACAAAAAGTTATAGGTGTCGGAGTGGTTAAGCATTGTACAGAGATCATTTAGAGATCAAAAGACTCATTGTTGTAAGCATATGTATACCCCACCTAATGAGCACACCACTCCCTTTAAACTCAAAATGATACACCAGAGCAATGCATCTAAAGATTTTTATTCAACACGACTTTAATAAAGGTTATTAACCAACCAGCTCAAATCTGGAAAATTAGTTTGCAGCACACTTAAAATGGGCAACATTAAAAGTAAAGATGATTAATATCAATAGCTTAGCTAAACCAAGTTGTCGTAACCATAAAATACGTCTATTGCAGACTTTTATCCCACTGTGTATACATGAATGACCATAAAATCTTTTAATACCTAAAATTAGTAAAACTTATGCCAAGCAACCACAACATCTTTGGCCACCCTAGAGGCCTATTTCTACTTTTTAGCACAGAGCTATGGGAACGTTTCTCTTACTATGCGATGCGCGCCATCCTTGTCTTATTTTTGACTGACACTACCCTCAACGGTGGACTGGGTTGGTCAACGAAAGACGCACTCGATCTCTACGGTATTTACACCGGTTTAGTCTACATCACACCATTAATTGGTGGCTGGATTGCCGATAACTACCTAGGTCAGCGTAAATCAATTCTGATTGGCGGTGTATTAATGGCACTTGGCCAATTTACACTGGCTCTACCTAACGGCTTCATCGGTTTAGACCAAGTGAACGCTCTGTACCTTGGTTTAGCACTGCTAATCAGTGGTAACGGTATGTTTAAGCCGAACATCTCAACCATGGTTGGCGATCTGTACCAAGAAGGCGATAACCGCCGTGACGGTGCTTTCACCATTTTCTACATGGGCATCAACTTAGGTGCGCTGCTTGGTGGCTTAATTTCAGGTGCTGCTGTCGATTCATTCGGTTGGAAAGCAGGTTTCCTAGCCGCTGGTATTGGTATGGTTATTAGCTTGATCATGCAAGTGACAATGGCTCAGTCTTGGTTAGGCAACATCGGTTCTGTACCTGCTGCTGCAAGAGCGAAAGCACTGAACAAATCTAAAGAAAAAGCGCCACTGACCAAAGAAGAGTTCGACAGACTAAAAGTGATTCTTATCATGGGTCTGTTCGTGATTGTATTCTGGGCGGGCTTTGAACAAGCTGGCGGCCTAATGAACATCTACACTCAACAATATACTGACCGTATGATTGGTGGCTTTGAAGTTCCTGCTGCGTGGTTCCAATCTTTGAACCCATTCTTCATCATTACACTTGCTCCAATCATTGCTGCGTTCTGGGTGAAACTGGGTAAGCGTGAACCCAACTCTCCTGTGAAGTTTGCAATGGCATTGTTCTTCTTAGCACTGGGCTTTGTGTGCATGATGGGCGCGGTAATGGAGCAAGGCGGTGACCTAACAGTGAAAACATCAATGCTATGGCTAGTCGGCGCTTTCTTCTTCCATACCCTTGGTGAGCTTTGTCTATCTCCTATTGGCCTGTCGTTGGTCACTAAGTTAGCTCCGCTTCGCCTAGCATCATTGATGATGGGTGCATGGTTTGGCTTCAATGCGGTGGCAAACTACGTGGCAGGCCTGGTTGGTTCTCACGTTGGTGAGCTTGGTGCTATGTCAATCTTCAGTGGTATTGCTATCACAGCAACGGTGAGTGGCATATTACTGCTGCTTTGTGCTGGTAAGCTTGTGTCATGGATGCACGGCGTAGAAACCAACATGACGCTTGAAGCAGAGCCTAAAGCTAAGCAAGCAACAGAGACATCTGCGGCTTAACTCTCAAGCTGTTTCAAAACGAAATATCCTGATCAAAAAGGGCTGCTCAATG
>NZ_JBFRTR010000054.1:0-52504 GCF_041474215.1 Vibrio sp. 10N.222.52.C12 | reverse complement strand
CTTAAGATCCTGTCTATGTGAGGTTCAACGACGCCAAATTTGACTAATCGTTAGCTTCTAACAGGCATACCTAGTCCTATGACTTTGTTAATCGCTTTGACATTCGCCATGATTTCGCCCACTTGAGCGTTGTAACATCTCAAGCTCAATTTATCGCTTGTTAGTCCTTTATATCGGGACATAGCAGTCTCAGATATTGAACGATAGTGATAACCAGACTCTGTTTTCCATTCCGACATTGTTCCATCTCTCAGAGCCATTACCGCTTTGTTTCTGGGATGACCGTCTTCCCAAAGAGCTGCATTCTTTCGAGGCGGTATTAACAGAGTACAGCCTTTATTTTTCAGAGTCTCGTGGCAATTTTTTGTGTCATATGCTCCATCGGCGGATACGGCAGCGACCTTTCTACGTAGTGGGTTGAGTAACGTCGGTAACACTTCACTATCGCCTACATTTACAAGACTGACTTCCGCACTAATCGCTTCGTGAGTATCCACATCCACAGCTAAGTGCAGTTTGCGCCATGTCCTACGTTTTTCTGTACCATGCTTTTTCACTTTCCACTCCCCCTCACCAAAGACTTTGAGGCCAGTAGAATCAATGGCTATATGGCGAATAGCCCCTCTCGATTTATTGCGATATTTGACCTGAACTGTCTTCGAGCGTTTGCTGATACAGGTGTAGTCAGGGGACGTCAGTGGAACATCCAATAGCTCAAAGATAGAGTCGATAAAGCCTTGAAGAGCACGTAAAGGAAGAGAGAAGATGCCCTTAATCATCAAGGCGGTTTCAATCGCTGTATCAGAGTACTGAAAGCCTCTCCCACGCTTACCATGATGAGTTTTGCATCGCCATGCATCTACGGCTGAATCATCTATCCAGAATGTAACCGAACCACGTTTACAAAGAGCCTTATTGTACTCCGTCCAGTTAGTTATCTTCTTGTTTGCTTTACCCATATCACCACCATTCCAATCGTTTCAAATGATCAGATCACAGGACTTGGAAAAGGTTCAACTAATTTAGGCAACAACGCCACTGAAGACAACAAAACAGATAAGTAACTAGGCCTGATTTCAGATCATAAGTGCAACATTCATGGAAAGGTATAGAAGACGACAACTGCTGAAAGTAGTGCGCTCTTCTCACCAAAGAAACAAGCAGTTGTAGCATGAATTATCAGCAATTCCTGAAATAGCTAAAACAACTCAGTGCCATCGCTCTACGATATATCTGGAAGTTATCATTGCCGACCTTCGCCATCAAATAAGCTATCGTTACAAAGAGAAAGGCTCCGCAAAGGGGCCTTTTTTAATCACGTTTAAAATCACTTATACCCTCTATTTCCACTCTTCAAAGATCCCTTCTTTTCCTAACACTCAATTTAGTTAGTCCATTAGCCAAGAGGTTAGTAATGTTTTTTGTTTACTTATCTAATTCGCAGGCTATATTAATAAACAAATAGCTTTATAAATAAATGTATTTACTAACATTGGCAAAAGGGAGTTCAAGATGAGTATTGGTAAAGTGGGCATTGTTTTCTTCTCTAAGAATGGAGCAACTAAGCAAGTTGCTGAGACAATCGCTGAAGGCATTAACACTCAACAACCTAACTCAGTACTCCTTGTCGAAGTGCTATCTTCTGAAGTGGTCGAAGGAAGGTATGACAATGATGATAAGCTCAAGTCATTAGACAGCTGTGACGCCATTATCTTTGGCTCCCCGACTTATATGGGTTCACCAGCCGCGCAGTTTAAGAGCTTTCTGGATGCAAGTAGTGATAGCTATTGTAAGAAAGCATGGCGAAATAAACTCGCAGCAGGCTTTACCACTGGCGGCAGCCTTAACGGTGAGCAGCAACAAACCTTGTTGAGCTTTTTCACTCTGGCCTGTCAGCATGGCATGATTTGGGCTGGGCTTGATATCTCAAAGCACATTGATGACTTAGGTTTGAATCGCACAGGGTCAAGCATTGGTTTGGTCGCCAGTGAAGATGAGACGGCAGATAGCACCAATAGTCACATCAACAGTAACGATCTTCAGACTGCTTTCTATTTTGGTCAGCGCATCGCGAGTCTAGTTAAGAGAACCTAAACTAAATAGATATCAAGACTAGAGAATGAATGTTGTTTGAGGTAAGTTGAAACAATCATTCCCAAATTTCATGAATATAACCCAATGCTACTCGAAGGAATCGAAACTCTACTGGTATTGAGTAAAGCAAAGACCATGAGCCGCACAGGCAGTTTGCTTTATATCAGCCAATCAGCGGTCAGCAAACGGATTGCGAATTTAGAAAAGAAGCTAGGTAAAAAGCTCATTGAACCGAGTGGCCGACAGATAAAACTCACGCCAGATGCGATAGCATTAATAGAGAGTATTGGCCCGACATTCAATGAACTTCGCGGGCTTATTTATGAACAGCAAGAGTTGGAAGATACTACTCTCATCACCCTAGACAGCTCTAAGTCTCTGATAGCCGGTTATTTAGGTGAGATGATGGGCCAGTTCATCCAGCAAGATAAGTACATCACCATTACCACCAACCACACGCCGAGAATCATAGAGCGAGTGCAATCTGGTAAGGCGACCTTGGGGTTGTGTGCTGGCTTACTGCCACCGCATCATGGGTTGATGACCTTCCATCTATTTGATGAGCCGTTTTACATAGTGAGTAAGTCACCGCTAACGGAGCTTCCTCCAATGGTCATCACTAACGACATGACCAACCCTGCCAATTCTTATCAACTTTCTGTATTAGAGAAGTTTGGTATCAAACCCTTGATGGAGATGGATGCCTACACCGCAGCGGCGCAACTTGCATTGGGCGGGACTGGGCCAGCGTTAATACCGCTCTCTATCGTAAAAACACTCGATATTGAGCCTCAATATCTGTATAGCTTCACCGAATTAGCAGGCTTGATTCGGCCGATTCATATCTGTGTCAGACCAAATAGTTACCAGTCTCCACGAGTTAAAACACTGATAGAATCCATTGTTGATGCTGTTCCCAAAGCAGTTTAGACGCCATTAGCATCGACATAACGATCACAAGGGGTCGAATCCATTTCTGCCCTTTTGTCACCACCACTTTAGCGCCAAGCTGAGCGCCCATAAAACCGCCAACCGCCATCACTAATCCTAACTCCCAAATAGGCAAGCCAGCCAAAATAAAGAAGATCAATGCGGCAATATTAGAGGTGAAATTAAGTACCTTGGTGCGCGCCGTAGCATCGACTAACGAGAAGTGACCAATCGCAACAAAGCAGACTGTGAAGATAGAACCTGTTCCTGGGCCAAAGAAACCATCATAGAAACCAACTCCACCACCTACACACAGAGCAAACATCGCCTCAGAGATCTTCTGTTTTCCTTCAGACGCTCTAGTTTGCGGTGCCAACAGGAAATAGAGAGAGATAGCGATAAGCAGCAGCGGTATCACACTGGTCAGTAGGCTCGCATCAATGTGCTGGACTAACTCAGCGCCAATTGCAGAGCCAATAAAGGTACAAAAGATAGCAAGGCGCATCTCTTTGATGCTGACGATACCGTTGCGCACGAAATACCAACTCGCGGAGAAGCTGCCAAATGAGCTTTGGAGTTTGTTGGTTGCCAGTGCCTGCGTGGGTGGAACTCCAGCCGCTAGCAATGCAGGTAGAGTCAGTAACCCACCGCCGCCAGCCATTGCATCAATAAAGCCTGCTGCCGTTGCAACAACAAACAAGATAGCCAATATTTCTAGAGTGATTTCCATATACCCAACGCCTTAAAGTCCTGTGTAACGACAAGTTACCACTCACAGCAGACGAGCAATAACGAAACACAAGATTCTAACCTATTCCAAATATTCATCATTAAGCTACCGCGGAATAACAGACATAAAAAAGCCCACTCCGAGGAGTGGGCTTTGAGCATTTATATCCGCATATCAGCGATACACTTTAGGCGATTAAGCTTGAGAAGCTTTAACCTGAGCGTGTAGCTCTTGAACTGAAGTTACTGACGTTTTCGCGTCTGCAGTGTGCGCCATACAAGTCGCGAATGCAGCATTTAGCGTAGTCGTGTAGTTAACTTTCTCAGCAAGTGCACCACGACGAAGAACTTTAGAATCTTCAATCGCTTGACGGCCAGCTGCAGTGTTCACGATGTACGTATACTCGTTGTTCTTGATACGGTCAAGAATGTGAGGACGACCTTCGTGTACTTTGTTTACTAGACGTGGGTTGATGCCCGCTTCGCCAAGGATAACCGCAGTACCGTGAGTTGCGTCTAGCTGGTAACCAAGCTTAGATAGTTTAGATGCTAGGTCAACAACACGCTCTTTGTCGCCTTCGCGAACAGAAAGAAGTGCACGACCGCCTTCTGGGTAGATGTTACCACAACCCAATTCAGCTTTAGAGTATGCTTCTGCGAACGTCGCACCAACACCCATAACTTCACCAGTAGAGCGCATTTCTGGGCCTAACAGTGGGTCAACACCAGGGAACTTGTTGAATGGAAGTACAACTTCTTTCACTGAGTAGTAAGGTGGGATGATTTCTTTCGTAAAGCCTTGAGACTCTAGAGATTGACCCGCCATTACACGAGCGGCAATCTTAGCGATTGGCGCACCAGTTGCTTTAGATACGAATGGAACCGTACGTGCTGCACGAGGGTTAACCTCGATTAGGTACACTTCATTGTTCTTAACAGCAAACTGCGTGTTCATCAGACCACGAACACCCAACTCGAACGCTAGCTTTTCAACTTGCTCGCGCATTACGTCTTGGATTTCTTGGCTTAGCGTGTATGCAGGAAGAGAACATGCTGAGTCACCAGAGTGAACACCCGCTTGCTCGATGTGCTCCATAATACCGCCGATTACAACGCGCTCACCGTCACAAATCGCATCTACGTCTACTTCAACAGCGTCATCTAGGAAGCTATCAAGTAGTACTGGAGATTCGTTTGATACGCTAACTGCTTCGTTGAAGTAGCGACGTAGGTCTTGCTCGTCGTATACGATTTCCATCGCACGACCACCAAGTACGTAAGAAGGACGTACAACAAGTGGGAAGCCGATTTCACGAGATTTCTCTACCGCTTGCTCCATTGTTGTTACTGTCGCGTTTTCTGGTTGAAGTAGGCCTAGACGGTCTACAGCAACTTGGAAACGCTCACGGTCTTCTGCACGGTCGATTGCGTCTGGGCTAGTACCGATGATTGGTACGCCAGCAGCTTCAAGAGCACGTGCCAGTTTAAGTGGCGTTTGACCACCGTACTGAACGATAACGCCTTTTGGCTTCTCAACACGAGCGATTGCTAGTACGTCTTCCAGAGTTACTGGTTCGAAGTACAGACGGTCAGACGTATCGTAGTCTGTAGAAACTGTCTCAGGGTTACAGTTAACCATGATAGTTTCGTAGCCATCTTCACGTAGCGCTAGTGATGCGTGTACACAACAGTAGTCAAATTCAATGCCTTGGCCGATACGGTTTGGACCGCCGCCTAGAATCATGATTTTTTCTTTGTCTGTTGGGTTTGCTTCACACTCGTCATCGTAAGATGAGTACATGTAAGCCGTATCTGAAGAGAACTCAGCTGCACACGTATCTACACGCTTGTATACCGGGTGGATATCGTATTGGTCACGTAGACGACGGATTTCGCTTTCCGCCACACCTAGAATCTTAGATAGGCGCGCATCAGCAAAACCTTTACGCTTAAGCTTGTTTAGCTCGTCTTTATTTAGACCAGCAAAGCCTTTCGCTTTAAGTTCTTGCTCTAGCTTAACGATGTCTTCGATTTGAACTAGGAACCAACGGTCGATTTGCGTTAGGTTGAATACACCATCTACCGACATACCAGCACGGAATGCGTCAGCGATGTACCAAATACGCTCTGCGCCAGCTTCTTTAAGTTCGTGACGGATAGTCGTTAGAGCATCTGGTGCGTCTAGGTCTACCATTTCGTCAAAACCAGTCGCGCCAACTTCTAGGCCGCGAAGTGCTTTTTGTAGAGATTCTTGTTGGTTACGGCCGATAGCCATAACTTCACCAACCGACTTCATTTGCGTCGTTAGGCGGTCGTTAGCACCTGCAAACTTCTCGAAGTTAAAACGAGGAATCTTAGTTACTACGTAGTCGATTGTTGGTTCGAATGATGCTGGAGTTGCGCCGCCAGTGATGTCATTCATTAGCTCGTCTAGCGTGAAGCCAACAGCCAGTTTCGCTGCAATCTTAGCGATTGGGAAACCTGTTGCTTTAGAAGCTAGTGCAGAAGAGCGAGATACACGTGGGTTCATCTCGATGATAACCATACGGCCATCTTTCGGGTTGATACCAAACTGTACGTTTGAACCACCTGTTTCAACACCAATCTCACGCAGTACTGCTAGAGATGCGTTACGCATTAGTTGGTATTCTTTATCTGTCAGCGTTTGAGCTGGAGCCACAGTGATTGAGTCACCTGTGTGAATACCCATTGGGTCGAAGTTTTCAATCGCACATACGATGATGCAGTTGTCGTTTTTGTCACGAACCACTTCCATCTCGTACTCTTTCCAACCGATAAGTGATTCATCGATAAGAAGTTCATTAGTTGGAGATAGATCCAAACCACGACGACAGATTTCTTCAAATTCTTCTTTGTTGTAAGCGATACCGCCACCAGTACCACCCATCGTGAACGATGGACGAATGATACAAGGGAAGCCAACCATGTCTAAAACTTTGTAAGCTTCTTCCATCGTTTTCGCTGTATCAGCAGTTGGACACTCAAGGCCAATTGCTTTCATTGCTTTATCGAAGCGTGAACGGTCTTCTGCTTTATCGATAGCGTCAGCCGTTGCACCAATCATTTCAACACCGAACTCTTCAAGAACGCCGTGCTTTTCTAGGTCTAGAGCACAGTTCAATGCAGTTTGGCCACCCATAGTAGGTAGAACTGCATCAGGCTTCTCTTTAGCGATGATGTTACGCACAACTTCCCATTGGATAGGCTCGATGTAAGTTGCATCTGCCATGTCTGGGTCAGTCATGATTGTCGCTGGGTTCGAGTTTACAAGAATAACTCGGTAACCTTCTTCGCGAAGCGCTTTACAAGCTTGAGCACCAGAGTAATCGAACTCACATGCTTGACCGATAACGATCGGGCCAGCACCTAGAATAAGAATACTTTTAATGTCAGTACGTTTTGGCATTGTCTACTACTCCGAATTACGCTGTGTGCTGTTTGATTAGTTCAATAAAGTGGTCGAATAACGGCGCTGCGTCTTCTGGACCTGGGCTTGCTTCAGGGTGACCTTGGAAGCTGAATGCTGGTTTGTCTGTACGGTGAATACCTTGTAGAGAACCATCAAATAGTGATTTGTGCGTTGCACGTAGTGTCTCTGGAAGGGTTTCTTCGTCAGCAGCAAAGCCGTGGTTTTGCGAAGTAATCATCACAACATCACGATCTAAATCTTTAACCGGGTGGTTTGCGCCGTGGTGACCAAACTTCATCTTCACTGTCTTAGCGCCTGACGCAAGAGCAAGAATCTGGTGACCTAGACAGATACCGAAGATTGGTAAGCCTTTTTCTAGGAACACTTTTGTCGCTTCAATTGCGTAAGTACATGGTTCTGGGTCACCAGGGCCATTTGAAAGGAAAACACCGTCTGGGTTCAGAGCAAGTACTTCTTCAGCTGAAGTCTCAGCAGGAACAACCGTTAGGCGGCAGCCGCGGTCAACAAGCATTCGTAGGATGTTTCGTTTTGCACCGAAGTCATAAGCAACAACGTGGTATGGCAATTCTGAGTCTGCTTTCGCTTCAGGAAGTCCACCCGTAAGCGTCCACGAACCTTGTTTCCATTGATACGCTTCTTTTGTTGTAACTTCTTTCGCAAGGTCCATACCTTTCAGGCCAGGGAATTCTTTTGCTTTAGCAAGAGCTAGAGCTTCGTCTAGGTTTCCATCGTTTACTGAAGAGCCAGCTACGATACAACCGTTCTGTGCGCCTTTTTCACGAAGAATACGCGTCAGCTTACGAGTATCGATATCAGCGATACCAACAACGTTTTGCGACTTAAGGTAATCAGAAAGGGATTGTTCATTACGGAAGTTAGAAGCGATTAGAGGGAGATCGCGAATCACAAGGCCTTGAGCGTGGATTGAAGAAGATTCTTCGTCTTCGGAATTGGTTCCGGTATTGCCAATGTGAGGGTAAGTAAGGGTAACGATTTGTTGAGAATAGGAAGGATCAGTGAGGATTTCTTGGTACCCCGTCATCGAGGTATTAAAAACGACTTCACCAACTGCAGAACCTACAGCGCCAATGGCTTCACCGTGAAATACTGTCCCATCTTCTAGGACGAGTAGTGCTGACTTCTTCAAGACAACCTCCAGAAATAAAAATGCATTAAAATTGATTTAATTTGCAAATCTACCTTCCTGCAACACCAAAAACTGCGTGTTTATGGAAATTAGACAAATTGGCGGTATTTTAGTGATCTGCGTGATACGTGTCAACATTTAACTCAAAAGAAATTAAACATTTGTAAGGACTAATTCAATTTACCCCCTCAAAGCTCCAAAAGTTCAACTTTCATACGCATTTAGCTCGAATATTACGATTTTCTAATTTTCACCCCTCATTTTAGCCAACCATAGAGTGATAAAAATATCAGCAACAAAACGCAATCGATAAATACCAAGAGAAAACATGACAATTTAAAGATCTAAAACAAAAAACATACTAAAGACCACATAAACAGCATAGAAATGGAGTCAAAAAGGCGATAAGAAGAAAGTAGAAGGAAGATCGGAGAAGTGAGATTACTAAGGAAAAGGCACCAAATAAAGAAAGCGCCGGCAATTGCCAGCGCATAAATATCTATTTATAGGTCATTCAAACCAAGCACATCCGTCATGGTATAAAAGCCTGCTGGTTTATCATTTAACCAAACCGCGGCCTTGATTGCGCCATTAGCAAAGGTCATTCGATCAGTGGCTTTATGGGTAATTTCCACTCGTTCACCGATATCAGCAAACATAGCGGTGTGTTCACCAATAATGTCACCGGCACGAATCGTCGCGAAACCAATCTCATCTTTAGTGCGCTCGCCAGTAATACCCTCGCGTGACCATACAGCTACATCGTTCAGCTCGTTGCCCATAGCACCCGCAATAGCTTCGCCCATACCAATCGCAGTACCTGACGGTGCATCGACTTTATGACGGTGATGAGCCTCAACGATCTCGACATCACAGTAATCGCCCATCACTTTAGCGGCCTTCTCTAGCAGCTTAAAGACCAGGTTCACACCAACGCTGTAGTTAGGTGCCATTACGATAGCCATCTCTTTTGAAGCAGCATCAATCACCTGCTTCTCTTCTTCAGAGAAGCCCGTTGTACCGATGATCAGTTTTTTACCGTGACATTTACAAAGTTCAATATTCGCTAATGTGCTAACAGGGGCAGTAAAATCGACAATCACATCAAACTCTTCGATGGCTTTAGACAAATCATCGACTAAAGCAACATCAAAACGACCTTCACCGCATAACTCGCCGACATCTACGCCGACCAAAGATGACTCTGGACGCTCTGAACCAGCTCCAACACTTGCTTCTGAATTATGATGAGCGGCTTTCACCAAGTTGCGGCCCATGCGGCCCGCTGCTCCTGCAATTGCAATTCTTACCACTGCGAATATCTCCATTGTTTTGGTTACCGTTGCCACTTATCTCTTGCAGCAACGTTCAATCGATTAATCTCTTTAAACTAACAACAATCTCAAACTCAGGCTAGCAATTACGAAAACTCTTTTATTACTCGCTCTAAAATTGGCACATTTGCCTCTGGGAAGGCGTATTGATTCAATGATTCTAGGCTTACCCATTCACCTTGCTGACCTTCTTTACCATAAGGCTGCTCTTCAAAATCAGTCACGAGAATGAAATCGAACTTAAGTGACTTATCCGTGTAATCAAATTCAAGATGCTCAAACAGAGACTGCTCGGTCACCTTGATACCGACCTCTTCATCAAGCTCGCGAGTCATCGCTTGCTCAATAGTTTCGCCCTCTTCAACCTTGCCACCTGGAAATTCCCAGAAGCCACCTTTGTGCTTGTCATCTGGACGCTTAGTGATAAAGACCTGTGACTTATCTTGATTGAAGATAATACCCGCTACGATATGGATTCTTTTCATTGATGGTGTTCCTTAATAAAACGCTGAACTCACATAGTCCCTAAATACGTCATCCTCAAGAAAGAGGAACGACTGAGTTGGGGATCTAAAACTACGCGAGCCTAACTAAACAAGATTCCCTACTACGCTCACTCCTCGCTATAGGGAATGACAACTTCCTTGCGTAACAAAGTAAGCCATGAAATTTACATACAAAAAGAGCCGCCTAAGCGACTCTTTATATTCTATTTGTCAGTTTTATGAAGCTAAGTTGTAGTGTATGAGAGCAAGGCGGTGGCACGGAGCTTACGACTGTAAGTGAGTACCACCAACGCAGCTATCATGCGCTACAGCAACGATTCATTAAACTTACGCGATTTTACCGTGACACTGCTTGTACTTCTTACCGCTACCACATGGGCATGGCTCGTTACGGCCAACTTTACGCTCGTCACGCACTACCGTTTGTGGAGATGCCGCTTCAGCTTCATCGTCAGCTAGCTGGTTTTCAGCTGTTGCATGTTGCGCTTGTGCACGACGCGCCGCTTCTTCAGCTTGAGCTTGACGTTGAGCTTCCATCTTTTCAACTTCTTCTTGTTGCTGAACGCGCACTTTAGAAAGGATGGTAACAACGTCTGTTTTCAGTACATCTAGTAGGCCTTCAAACAGTTCAAACGACTCGCGCTTGTACTCTTGTTTCGGGTTCTTCTGAGCATAACCACGTAAGTGGATACCTTGACGAAGGTGATCCATCGCAGCCAAGTGCTCTTTCCAAAGGCCGTCTAGCGTTTGTAGCATCACAGATTTCTCGAAGTTACGCAGTACTTGAGCACCAACCACTTCTTCTTTCTGTTTGTACGAATCAACCGCCATAGCAAGAATACGCTCACGCAATGCTTCTTCATAAAGCTTGTCGTCTTCGTCTAACCAACCTTGAATATCAAAGTCTAGATCGAAGTCATTCTTCAGACGATCTTGCAGACCCGCGATATCCCACATATCTTCAAGAGACTGAGGTGCGATGTATTCATCAATCACTGATGCCAATACATCTTCACGGTTGTGTTCGATCATCTCGCTGATATCGTCAGATCTCATCAGTTCATCACGAAGCTCATAAACCACTTTACGTTGGTCATTGGCTACATCATCGTACTCAAGAAGCTGCTTACGAATATCGAAGTTACGACCTTCAACTTTACGTTGTGCTTTTTCAATTGAGCGAGAAAGCATCTTAGATTCGATCGCTTCGCCTTCGTCCATACCACTTTGGATAAGACCAGCCATACGATCCGATGTGAAGATACGTAGCAGAGAATCTTCCATTGATAGGTAGAAACGAGAAGAACCCGCATCACCTTGACGACCAGAACGACCACGTAGCTGGTTGTCGATACGGCGAGATTCATGACGCTCAGTACCAATGATGTGCAGACCACCTGACTCAAGCACTTTATCGTGGATTACTCTCCAGTCAGCTTTGATCTTCTCGATCTGCTCTTTGGTTGGATTCTCTAGCTTCTCAACTTGTGCCTGCCAGCTACCACCTAATACGATATCGGTACCACGACCAGCCATGTTAGTTGCGATAGTTACCGCACTCGGCATACCAGCTTGTGCAACGATCTCTGCTTCCATTTCGTGGAATTTAGCATTTAGAACGCTGTGCTTAATTTTTGCTTTTTTCAGTGCGTTAGACAGTAGTTCAGACTTCTCGATAGAAACCGTACCAACCAATGATGGCTGACCAGCAGCTACACGGTCTTTGATGTCTTCAATGATCGCATTGAACTTGTCTTCTTCGGTACGATAAACCACATCTGGCATATCGTTACGAACCATAGGCTTGTTGGTTGGGATAACCACTGTTTCTAGGCCGTAGATAGACTGGAATTCGAAAGCTTCTGTATCGGCTGTACCTGTCATACCTGACAGTTTTTCGTATAGACGGAAGAAGTTCTGGAATGTAATCGATGCTAGCGTCTGGTTTTCATTCTGAATCTTCACACCTTCTTTAGCTTCAACAGCTTGGTGTAAACCTTCAGACCAACGACGACCTGGCATAGTACGACCAGTATGTTCATCAACGATAACCACTTCGCCTTCTTCAGTAACGATGTAGTCGACGTCTTTCTCAAACAGTACGTGTGCACGCAGCGCTGCATTAACATGGTGCAATAGGCTGATATTAGTTGGAGAGTAAAGCGTGTCACCCTCTTCCATCAGGCCGTTTTTGACCATTAGCTCTTCTACAAATTCTTGACCGTTTTCAGTCAGGTGAACCTGTTTCGATTTCTCGTCCATGGTGTAGTGACCTTCACCACGGTACTCTTCAGAATCTTCTTTATCTTGGCGCTCAAGGTTAGGGATCAACGTGTTAATACGCGTGTAAAGATCTGAACTATCTTCAGCTGGGCCAGAGATAATAAGTGGAGTACGAGCTTCATCGATTAAGATTGAGTCAACCTCATCGACAACAGCAAAGAAGCGCTCACGTTGAACACGATCTTCAGCACGGAAAGCCATGTTGTCACGTAGGTAATCGAAGCCAAACTCGTTGTTTGTTCCGTATAGGATATCCGCTTGGTACGCTTCTTTCTTCTCTGGTGGAGCCATGTTTGGCACGTTTACGCCAACAGTCATACCAAGGAATTCAAATAATGGGCGGTTTGTTTCCGCATCACGCTTCGCTAGGTAGTCGTTCACCGTTACTACGTGAACACCTTTGCTAGGTAGGGCGTTAAGATAAGCTGGTAGGGTTGCTGTAAGAGTCTTACCTTCACCAGTACGCATTTCTGCAATTTGGCCAGCATTTAGAACCATGCCACCAATCATTTGCACGTCAAAGTGACGCATGCCGTAAACACGCTTAGACGCTTCACGTACCGTAGCAAATGCTTCAGGTAGAAGTTGGTCTAGCGATTCACCTTTATCTAAGCGCTCACGAAACTCAACCGTTTTTGCTTTTAGCTCTTCGTCTGAAAGAGCTTCAAACGTTGGTTCGTAGTTATTAATTTCTTTTACAATTTTTCTAAGGCGGCGCAGTGTTCTGTCATTGCGACTGCCAATTACCTTTGTCAGCAGCTTAGTAATCATGTGCTTGGAATCTCTTCGTTCTCAGATCGTCCGCGATCTATTTTAAATGCCGTCAGTGTCTCTACTAGCTATGAACTAGTCTTCAGTTACTAACCAAGGATACTGAGATAAATCTAGTATCTTTGATATTGTACTTGAGAGTAGAGTTTTCAAGGCTTGAGTTAAAATTAATGCCCTTTAGTGTAAGTAATTTTCACATCAACAACCATTTATAACCCCATTTGTTTGATGTGCTTGGAACTTTTCTTTCTAATTGCTGATGGATTGGCCAGACTGCAGCTCATTGGGAGACAACTTTCGGATGTTGACGACACTGTATCTGGAAAATAGATACAAAAAAACCAGGTCAATGACCTGGTTTTCGAAATCTTATATTGCTGTAAACAACAATTACGCTAGAACCATTCCTGGCTCAGCAAATGCAACAGGAGAGCCTACTTCTTCTTCGAATGTTGCCCATTCCCAAGCTTCTGCGTCAGCAAGTACTGCACGTAGTAGTTGGTTGTTTAGGCCGTGACCTGATTTGTATGCACGGAACTCACCAATAATAGCGTGTCCACACATGTACAAGTCACCAATCGCGTCTAGTACTTTATGAGTTACGAACTCATTGTCAAAACGTAGACCTTCTTCATTAAGAATTCGGTATTCGTCCAGTACGATAGCATTATCAAAGCTACCGCCAAGTACTAGGTTTTGAGATTGTAGATACTCAATGTCGCGCATGAAGCCGAAAGTACGAGCGCGAGAAATTTCTTTCACAAAACCTTGTGAAGAGAAATCAAACAACAAACGTTGCTCATCAGATTCAATAGCTGGGTGGTTAAAGTCGATCTCAAAGTCCATACGGAAGCCGTTAAATGGAACAAATTCTGCCCACTTATCGCCATCTTCAAAACGGATAGGCTTTTTGATACGAATAAAACGCTTCGCTGCATTCAGTGTTTCTACACCCGCTTGCTGTAGCAAGTATACGAATGGGCTTGCGCTACCATCCATAATTGGGATCTCAGGTGCATCTACTTCAACAATAATGTTGTCGATGCCCATACCCGCTAAAGCTGCGTTAAGGTGTTCCACTGTAGAGATACGTACGCCTTCGTCATTAACAAGAGCTGTACATAGCATAGTGTCACGAACTGACGCTGGATCAGCTGGGAAATCTACAGGTGGATTTACATCTGTACGACGATAAACAATACCTGTATTTGCAGCTGCCGGGCGAAGAGTAAGTGTGACTTTACGACCAGAGTGGAGACCCACACCAGTTGTTTTCACAATTTCTTTCAGAGTACGTTGTCTGATCATCTGCTTGCCTCGTTATCAGTGCTACAAATCACGGTCAGTATTTACCGACCGCGAATTTTACCATTAATTCGACGATAGTCAAATTTTGGGTATTTGTTAATCAGCCTGACGTCGTAAGAATGCTGGAATATCTAAGTATCCACTCTCTTTCTCAGCCTTAGGTGCTGCACTTTGGCTAGCGCCTGTACCTGAAGAAACAGGTGACGTTGTTGGCTGCGGCTTAACTTGAGGTTTAACCTCAGTTTTTTCTTGCAATGGTTGTGCCACTTTCTCTTCCACTTTTGGTGCAGTTTGAGCCGCTACCTGTGGTTGAGGAGTTGGTGCAACCTTAGCTTTACCACCAGCAACTAATGTAATGTCTGGTTTTTTCTCTGTGCCGATACCTGTTGCTACAACAGTTACACGGATTTCATCCGTCATATCAGGGTCTAGAGAAGTACCAATCACAACTGTTGCGTTATCAGATGCGAATGCCTTAACTGTATTACCTACTGTTTCGAATTCATCTAGACGCATATCTAGGCCTGCTGTGATGTTCACAAGAACGCCACGTGCGCCAGCTAGGTCGATGTCTTCTAGTAGTGGGCTAGAAATTGCCGTTTCAGCAGCTTCTTCAGCACGGTCTTCACCTTTTGCGATACCGCTACCCATCATTGCATGACCCATCTCAGACATTACGGTGCGAACATCCGCGAAATCGACGTTAATCATACCAGGGCGAGTAATTAGCTCAGCGATACCTTGTACAGCGTTTTTAAGTACATCATTTGCACTTGCGAAAGCTTCTAGCAGAGTTACGCCGCGGCCAAGTACTTTAAGTAGCTTTTCATTTGGAATCGTAATTAATGAATCCACATGTTTAGAAAGCTCTTCAATACCTTGCTCAGCAAACGCTAAACGCTTTTTGCCTTCAAAGCTAAATGGCTTAGTTACAACAGCAACCGTCAGCACACCCAACTCTTTCGCAACTTCAGCAATAACTGGAGCAGCACCTGTACCAGTCCCACCGCCCATACCAGCTGCGATAAATACCATATCGGCGCCAGTTAGAACTTCTTTAATTCTTTCTCGATCTTCGAGAGCTGCATCACGGCCTACTTGTGGGTTTGCACCAGCGCCCAAACCTTTAGTGATATCACCACCAATTTGGATCACGCTGCTCACGCTTGTTTTACGAAGTGCTTGTGCATCAGTGTTAACACTGATGAATTCTACGCCTTCGATTGATTCACGTACCATGTGCTCAACAGCGTTACCGCCACCGCCACCAACTCCAACGACTTTAATTACTGCATCGTCAGACATTTCCATCATCGGTTCAAACATGTGTTATCTCCGTTTTTTCCTGCAACTCAGGTTAAAACTCTTTTTGTATCCAATTACGCAATTTGCCAAATAAACCAGACATAGAAGGTGCTGAACGCTTAGGTTCGCTGTAATCACCTTCATCACTGATCTGACAATCTCTTGCGTAATGAAGTAAACCAACCGCCGTAGAATGATACGGCTCTTTAACATAGTCAGTTAAGCCACTAACTTCTAACGGCTTACCAACTCGAACTTGATTGCGGAAAACACGTTCCGCACACTCTACCAATCCGTCAATTTGTGCCGCTCCACCAGTGAGAACGACGCCAGCTGCAAGGTGGTGTTTAATACCTTCATCTCGTAGCTGTAATTGAACCGTATCAATAGTTTGGTTAACGAGACCCATAAGTTCAGTGTAACGTGGTTCAATCACTTCCGACAAAGTTTGTCGTTGCAAACTTCTCGATGGGCGACCACCAACACTTGGGACGTTAACAGAGTCATCCTTGCTTACGAGTTCACTCAGAGCGCAACCATGGTTTACTTTTATCTCTTCAGCATCGCTCACTGGCGTGCCGAAAGCGAAGGCAATATCACTGGTTACTGCATTTCCTGCGTAGGAAAAGACTTCTGTGTGTCGAAGTGCGCCGCCAGTCCAAATGGAAATATCCATTGTACCCGCACCGATATCGACAACACATACTCCAAGCTCTCTCTCGTCTTCAGTAATTACCGCATTGCTTGAGGCAAGTCCTGAAAACACGATTTGTTCTACTGTGAGACCACATCGTTCAACAGCTTTAATAATGTTTCTCGCCATGTCGCTATGGCAAGAAATTAGGTGAACACTGACTTCCATTCGAACACCAGATAAGCCAAGTGGGTTCTTAATCCCTTCTTGATAATCAATGGTAAATTCTTGTGGGATCACGTGCAGAATTCTCTGCTCATCACCTATTTTAATTGATTTCGCGGTATGGATCGCTCGATCCATATCGTCTTGAGACACCTCTTCATCAGAGATAGTGCCCATGCCTTTTTCAATTCGGCTTGCGATATGTTTACCCGATAGCGAGATAAATACATTGCTGATTTGGCATTCCGCCATCAACTCTGCTTGATCAATAGCTCGCTGAACCGACTTAACTACCGACTCTAGGTCGTTTACACCACCTTTATCCATACCTCTGGATGGGCTTTGCCCAGAACCAATGATATTGATTTGACCATCAGGCAATATTTCACCAACCAGAGCTGATATGGTCGCAGTGCCTATATCAAGACCAACGATTATGTTGTCATCTGCGGTCTTAGTCATCTGTGCTCTCTTCTAACTCTTGCTCTGGAAACCAGCCTACAGCGGCTCCCGTATCATACCTGAGGTCGATGTAGCTCACTTGATTCGCTTTACTACCAAGTTCGTTGTAAAGCGAAATGAAGCGTTCAACACGCTCATCTAAAGAATCTTTACCTAGTTCTAAACGGATACCGTTATCTAGGATTATTTGCCAAGCGCGACGCTCATTGAGAACGAGAGAGGTAACGGTTAACCCTAGACTGTTAATCAAAGGGGTTATCTGTCGCCACTTTTCTATCACTTCTTGGCTGGTGCCGTCTGGGCCGTAAAGCTTAACTCTATCGCCCTTCAACAGGCCGATATCACCATTAAACACCTGACCATCGTCATTCAGCAGCATGTTACCGTTCCAGATTGCTGCCGCATGGTACTCAGTCAAAAATACTTTTATTGTGTCTGGCCACTGCTTACGAATGGAGACCACTGAAACCCAAGGTAACGCTTCTAAACTGTCTTGCAACACACCGATGTCTTGCGACATGAAGGTTCCAATGTGCTCTAGCTCACTAAAGGCATGTTGAACATCACCAGCGGTTACGTAAGTTAAGTCGCCTTGAAGTACTATTTTGGAGAGAGGCAATCGCTGATCGTCCCACATCCAAGTTAGTGTGGTATAGAAAAGAAACCCAATGAATAGCAATACCATGACAAAAAAAGACCCGCCTAAGGCGTGTTTCTTGAGCGACGGTAAACTGAATAGGTGGCGGTTTTCGCTAAAAGTACTTTCTACCAAAGCCCGCATTCCCTGTCGTTGGTTCGCAATTCTATTCCCTATCTTCGTAATAGAGGTAAAAGCACTTACTTTAACCTATGAATTATACTGAGCAAAATCAAACTATCAAACGTTGATAATAAGATTTTTGGTCAATTTTAGGTCAATCGCAAGAAGTGAGCGATTGACCACAGTCTGTAGACAGTATTCTGTTACGCGTTCTGCATTTTATTAATGTCTAACTGTAACGATTCCAACTGCTTCGCTACTCGACCAACATCGCCTGCACCCTGCGTTAAAACAAGGTCACCGCCTTGAATTACGTTGGCTAAAGCCGATGGCAGTGCGTTGATATCGGCAACAAAGATTGGGTCTATCTTACCACGCCCACGAATAGTTCGACTTAATGAACGTCCGTCAGCCCCTGCAATAGGTTTCTCACCTGCAGAATAAACATCTAACAGAATTAGGACATCAACCTGCTCAAGAACGTTCGCGAAATCATCATACAGATCGCGAGTACGGCTATAACGGTGCGGTTGGAAGATCATAACAAGACGTTTATCAGTCCAGCCACTACGAGCAGCTTGAATCGTCACATCAACTTCGGTTGGGTGATGACCGTAATCATCGACCAGCATTGCAACGCCTTTACCTGTTTCATACTCACCTAGGTGATCGAAACGGCGACCCGTGCCTTCCGTTCCCGCCATCGCTTTGAGAATCGCTTCATCGCTGATGTCATCTTCTGTTGCAACAGCAATCGCAGCCGATGCATTCAATGCGTTGTGGCGACCTGGAATGTTCAACGTGATATCTAAGTTAGCTTTACCTTCACGTACAACCGTAAACTTGCCTTGTTGACCTTCTTGTACGTAGTTTTTAATACGAATATCTGCGTCTTCAGAGAAGCCGTAAGTAATCACTTGGCGGCTCACCTGAGGGATAAGTTCACGTACAACAGGATCATCTACACACATCACAGCCTGGCCGTAGAACGGCAGGTTGTGTAGGAAATCGATAAATGTCTGCTTTAGCGTTTCGAAATCGCCGCCATAGGTATCCATATGATCCGCTTCAATGTTTGTCACGATACTAACCATAGGTTGCAGATGTAAGAATGACGCATCACTTTCATCAGCTTCAGCGATAAGGATACGGCTTGAACCTAAACGTGCGTTTGTGCCTGCACTTTTCACCAAACCACCGTTTACGAAGGTTGGATCTAGGCCGGCTTCCGAGTAAATCTGTGTCACTAGCGCAGTCGTGGTTGTTTTACCGTGCGTACCTGCCACAGCAATACCGTGACGAAAACGCATCAGCTCAGCCAGCATTTCTGCACGACGAACGATCGGTGTGCGCGCTTCACGAGCTGCAATAATTTCTGGGTTTTCTTCGTTGATAGCGGTTGAAACAACCACCACACTTGCGTCGGCAACGTTACTCGCTTGGTGACCGATATAAACGGTCGCACCCTTGCTAACTAAACGATCAGTCACTGGGTTTTGAGCAATATCAGAACCCGTGATCTGGTAGCCTTCATTTAGCAAGACTTCAGCAATCCCGCTCATTCCGGCACCACCAATACCAATGAAGTGGATAGATTTAACACGGCGCATCTCTGGCACCATTGCACGGATTTGCGCTAAGTCTTGGGTATGTTCAATCGTCATCAATTCAATCTCATTATTTTGCTAAAGCTTTAATCGCTTCAGCGACGGTCACATCAGCATCAAGCTTGGCGGCTTGACGAGCTTTTGTTGCCATCATTTTTAATTCATTTCTATCAAGCTGCGCGATAGTGTTCGCTAGCTTATCAGCCGTTAGTTGAGGCTGTTCAATCATTAACGCTGCGCCACATTCAACTAAATGGTCGGCATTCAACGCTTGTTGTCTGTCTTTGTGCATAAACGGAACGAAGATAGAACCGACACCTGCCGCAGACACTTCTGATACGGTTAATGCACCTGAGCGACACACTAATAGATCTGCCCACTCATAAGCTTGCGCCACATCATCAATAAATTCAGTCACTTGAACATTACCAACAGAATGTGATTTGTATTGCTCAATAACTTGTTGTTGATTGTTCTTACCCGCTTGGTGCATCACAGTGAAGCCTTCACCAAGCTGCGCCATCGTTACTGGCAAGGTATCGTTTAGGATTTTTGCGCCCTGACTGCCGCCCATAACCAAGATGCGGATGTCACCATCACGCTCAGCCATGCGTTGCTCGGGTTCAGCTAAGGCAACCACATCTTCGCGTACTGGGTTACCCACCACTTCTGCAGTAGGAAACGCACCAGGGAAAGCTTGGAAAACCTTTTTAGCAATCTTAGACAGCCATTGGTTGGTTAAACCTGCCACTGCATTTTGTTCATGGAGAACCACTGGAATGCCAGACAACCATGCCGCGATACCACCCGGGCCACTCACGTAGCCACCCATACCAAGTACCACATCAGGCTGCCATGCTTTGATGTGTTGCCTTGCTTGAAGTATGGCATTAATAATCTGGAACGGCGCTTTAATTAACTTGCTAATGCCTTGACCACGCAGGCCTTTCACTTTGATGAAGTCGATTTCAATGCCATGCTTTGGCACTAAATCCGCTTCCATTCTGTCTGCTGTGCCTAACCAGCGAATTTCCCAACCTTGTTGCTGAAGCTTTTTCGCTACTGCTAACCCTGGGAAAACGTGACCGCCAGTACCACCAGCCATCACTAAAAGTTTTTTGTTTTGTTTCATCACGTTAGATTCTTATTCTACTAATTCGTTTTGACTATCAGCTTGTTCTTTTTGTTGCATTCGGCATTCGTGGTCAATGCGCAGCAGCATTGATACCGCCACAGACATAACAATTAAACTCGAACCACCATAACTGATTAGCGGTAGGGTTAGACCTTTGGTCGGAACGATGCCAGATGCAGCACCTACGTTAACAAGCGTCTGAAACGCAAACCAAATACCAATACCAAAAGCCAGATAGCCGCTGAACACTTGATCGTGTTCAAAGGCTTTTTTACCTATCAGAATGGCTTTTAACACCAAGCTGAAGATCAACATTAATACTAAGGTAACACCGACAAAGCCAAGCTCTTCAGCCAACACAGCAAATACAAAATCGGTATGCGCTTCTGGTAAGTATTCGAGTTTTTGAATCGAGTTACCAAGCCCTTGCCCCATCCAATCACCACGGCCAAACGCCATCAATGACTGAGTTAACTGGTAACCACTGCCGAACGGGTCGTTCCAAGGTTCCCAGAATGAGGTAACACGTCGAACACGATAAGGTTCTATAACAATCAAACCGACGACCGCGGCAATACCTGCCACCATCAAGGCGATAAACTGTGAAAGCTTGGCACCAGCAATGAATAGCATGCCGAACAGGGTCACTAGCATTACGACCACAGTACCTAAATCGGGCTGGCCTAGCAGCAGCACGGCAAAAGCGCCGAATACCATGATCGGTTTACCAAAACCACCGAAGAAGGTTTTTCTCACTTCATCTTGCTTCCGAACCAAGTAGCCCGCCATAAAGATAAACAGCGATAACTTGGCGACTTCAGCGGGTTGTAAGTTAAATAGCCCTAATGGGATCCAACGCGATGCGCCGTTAACCGACTTACCGACGGCTAATACCACAATCAGCAAGAAGAAGGACAAGCCCAGTAGATACATACTGTATTGAAACCAGCGTTGCATCGGGATTTGCAATATGACGCTAGAGACACCTAACGCCAATACAAGGAAGATGGCATGACGGAACATAAAGTGAAACGGCTGATCGGTTAAACGAGCACTGATGGGGAACGAAGCAGACGTCACCATCACCAAACCTGTCAGCATTAGCCCAAGAGCAATCCACACCAATTGACGATCGTAAAGCGCCTCGGGAGTAGCACGGTTTAGCCACTGCCAGATGGATTGATTAATCTCTTTGACTCTTTGCACTGAATGTTAGTCCTTCAACACGTTAAGCATACTCATGAGCAAGCTCAGTGAACGCATCACCTCTTGCCATGAAATTATTAAATTGATCGAAGCTTGCGCACGCCGGAGACAGCATCACCATATCTCCAGCCACCAGCTGTGGCGAGATAGATTCGATTATCTGCTGCATGGTATCGAACTTTTGTGCCGATGGGTGCAGAGGCATGAATTGATCTGCATCTTCACCGAAACAACACAGCTGAACACGCTCAAGTTGCGCCAATACTGGTTCAAGCTCACTAAAGTCAGCACCTTTACCAACGCCGCCAACCAAAAGATATAACGTACCTTGATACTCCAACCCAGACAGGGCTGCCAATGTGCTGGCTACATTCGTTGCTTTGGAGTCATTAACCCATTTGATTTCGCGCTTGTCAGCCACGACTTGGCAACGATGCGTCAAACCGTTATAGGCCTTCAAAGCATCAAGACTTTTGCTGTAGTCGATACCAACTTGCTTCAATAGTGCAAGTGAGACTAACGCATTCGCCACATTGTGACGTCCAACCAATGTTAAATCTTGGGTAGCAAGGACAGGTTTACCGTGATCGACCAACCACTCAGTACTATCAATCGTTGATACACCAAACTCTTGGTTATCTAGGCCAAAAGTCAACAATGGCATTGTCTGGTCAGGGTAAGTCTCTTTGTCTTCACGATTAACAGTCGCACACTGCGCGTTATTAAAGATTCTTAACTTGGCCTCACGGTAATCAGCCATGCCTTGATAGCGATCCATATGATCTTCAGACAGATTTAAGAATGCCGCAGCGGCAAGTTTTAAATTCGATGTAGTTTCTAACTGAAAACTTGAAAGTTCAAGGACATATAAATCCGCATCAAGTTCTAGAAGGTCTAGGGCAGGAATGCCAATATTGCCGCCAACGCCAACATTAAGCCCAGCAGCCTTAGCAAGCACACCAGTCAGATCAGTCACGGTACTCTTACCGTTTGAACCAGTAATCGCCACAACAGGCTTATCTACAGCCCAACCAAACAGCTCGATGTCGCCAACGACAGGCGTACCCGCTTGAAGCACATCTTGAATTTCAGGTGTCGCTAAAGCAATGCCTGGGTTAGCAACCACCAGATCAGCCTCAGCTAGCCATTGGCTATTCCAGCTTCCAGAATGCAGCTCAACCGACTCAGGCAAAGATTCCTTTCCTGGTGGTAGCTCTCGCGTATCAATTACCTTTACGCAAGTATGGGGCTGATATTTTACGAGATGTTTAACGACAGAGAGCCCGGTAATACCGAGCCCCACAACCACTACATTTTGAATATTTTGCCAACGTTCCATTTAAACAAGATGCTCTTAATAGTTTTAAAGAGCCCCTATTCAGAGGCTCATACAGGATTAACGAACTTTCAGTGTCGCTAGGCCAACCAGTACTAATACCATTGAGATTATCCAAAAACGCACGATAACACGCGGCTCTGGCCAACCTTTAAGTTCATAGTGGTGGTGAATCGGTGCCATGCGGAAAATACGCTGACCACGCAATTTGTAAGAGCCCACCTGCAGAATCACTGACAGAGTCTCCATTACAAACACACCACCCATGATCACTAGTACCAACTCTTGACGAACGAGTACCGCAATCACACCTAACGCACCACCCAGTGCTAGAGAGCCAACATCGCCCATGAATACTTGTGCTGGGTAAGTGTTAAACCATAGGAAGCCAAGGCCTGCACCAACGATAGCAGTACATACCACCACCAGTTCAGAGGTGTATGGGATGTATGGAATGTGTAGGTATGCTGCAAAGTTAACGTTACCTGTCGCCCAAGCGATAACAGCAAAACCCGCAGCAACCATAACCGTTGGCATAATCGCCAAGCCATCTAGGCCATCAGTTAGGTTTACCGCGTTACTGGTACCCACAATAACAAAGTAAGTTAGAACAATGTACAGTAAACCAAGTTGTGGCATCACACCTTTAAAGAAAGGCACCACTAATTGTGTCGCAGCAGTGTCTTGCCCATGAGCATACAGAGCAAACGCCACAACCAATGCAATAGCCGATTGCCAGAAGTACTTCCAACGCGCAATCAAGCCATCAGTGTTCTTACGAACGACTTTACGATAATCATCAACAAAACCAACTGCACCGTAACCGCCTAGCACGACAAGTACGGCCCAAACATAAGGGTTTGATAAGTCAGCCCAAAGTAAGACCGTAATGATGATCGCAGCAAGGATCATCACACCACCCATGGTTGGTGTACCACGCTTACTGAAGTGAGATTCTGGGCCGTCATTACGAACAACTTGGCCAATTTGCAGCATTTGCAGACGCTCAATTAAACGAGGTCCCATCCACAGCGACAGACATAAAGCCGTCAAAATGCTCGCGATTGCACGAAACGATAAGTATTCGAACAAACGGAAAAAAGAAAAGTGTGGCTGTAGTAGCTCTGCAAGCCAAATTATCATGAAAAGTTCTCCTTTAAAGCAGCGGCTATTTTACTCATTCCTGCACTATTGGCGCCTTTTACCAACAAGGTATGTGGCGCGTTTTCTGGCAAGCTCAAGTGCTGCTCTATGTGCGCGATCATCGCTTCATGCGTTGCAAAGTGAGTGCCGTTACACACTTCACTAATCACCTTGGTATCATCACCGTAAGTGAGTACATGCTCAAAAGCGAATGGGGCAGCATATTCACCGACTTGACGGTGAAGTGCAAGGCTTTCATCGCCTAGCTCAGCCATATTGCCTAAAATCAACCAACGCTGACCTTTGAAGCTCGACAACAATTTAGCTGCAGCCTTCATTGCCGGTACACTGGCGTTGTAACTGTCATCTATCAGCTTGATATTCTGACTTAATTGTTGAACCTCAACTCGGCCTTTAACTGAGATAAGATTCGCTAAACCGCTTTTAATTTCTGCAAGCGTGGCACCGAATTGAATGCTCAGTGCTGCTGCGGCTAATGCGTTGGCTACATTGTGCTGACCAATAATGCCAAGTTCGACATCGATAGCGCCTTGCGGGGTCTGCATATCAAAGCAAGCTTCACCCTGCTCGTTGATGCGAATATTCGTCGAAAAGTAATCCGCCGTGTCATCACTTTCAGAAAAGGTCAGTACGTTTTTGTCTGCAAGCACATCTTTCCAGAAGTCACCACCATTGCTCTCTAGGTTAACAATAGCAGTATCACCAGCAGCAAGCCCCTGAAAAATTTCGCCTTTCGCTTGTTTAACACCATCAATTGAGCCAAAGCCCTCTAGATGCGCGGCAGCAACGTTATTCACTAAGGCCACCTGTGGTTTCACAAGCTGCGTGGTATAGGCAATTTCACCAATGTGGTTCGCGCCCAGTTCTATCACGGCATAGTCGTCATTGGGTTCACTGCGCAGCAAGGTTAGTGGTACTCCAATATCATTATTGAAGTTACCCGCTGTAAACAGCACTTTGCCACGTTGTTGTAGAATACTCGCGACCATCTCTTTGACGGTCGTTTTGCCACAGCTTCCTGTTATCGCCATGGTTGGCACGTTACATTGTTTGTGGATCCAAGCACTTAGCTGACCTAAAGCAAGTTTAGTGTCTTCAACAACAACTTGAGTAATATTTAGGTCAAGTTTTCGTTGAACTAATAACGCACTCGCATTGGCCTCAACAGCCTGACCACAAAAATCATGCGCATCAAAACGTTCACCTACAAGAGCAACAAACAGTGCACCTTCTTCAACGGTGCGAGTATCGGTAGAAACCGCATTGATCAAACTATTGCTCGATTTGCCAGCCTCTATCAGCTGACCGTACACCGCTGAGCAGATCTGCTCGAGTGATACATCAATCATTATGAAATACCTAAAAGTTGTAGTGCTGACTCTCGATCCGAATAGTGGATCGTTTTGTCTTTCAATACTTGGTAATCCTCATGGCCTTTACCTGCCAGAAGAATAATGTCGTTATTACCCGCCTGCTCTAGAGCAAACTTAACCGCCTGAAAGCGATCGTGTTCAACAAAGGCGACTTCAGGCTCACTTAAACCTGCCAGCATGTCTTTAACAATCAATGCCGGGTCTTCACTGCGAGGGTTGTCATCTGAAATAATAATGTTATCGGCGAACTGCTCTGCGGTAACCGCCATCATAGGGCGCTTGCCTGTATCTCGATCACCACCGCAGCCAAAGATTGCCCATAGCTTTCCAGAGCAATGTACACGTAGTGCTGCCAATGCTTTCTCTAATGCGTCAGGTGTATGCGCGTAGTCGACAACCACTTTCGCTTTGTTCGGCACTTGGAACAATTCCATACGGCCAATCACAGGTTGCAATTGAGGTGCTGTGTCGATCAAGGTTTGCTTGTCGATGCCTAGTACAAGTAGGGTCGCGAAAGCAACCAATACATTTGATGCGTTGAACTGGCCAATTAAAGGAACAGACAGTTGTCCCTGCCCCCAGCTACCATCAAAAGCGAGTTTGATACCCGTCTCTGCATAAGCAACATCCGATGCCCATACTGACTGCTGGTAGCCCGATAACGGAAGCAATGACACAGCTACTGCATTGGACAGATCAGCCATCCAAGCTTTACCGACTTCATCATCAACATTAATCACAGCGTGCTTACACTTATGCTGAGTAAACAAGCTCTTCTTAGCCAGAGCGTACTCTTGCATCGTGCCGTGGTAATCCAAGTGGTCACGGCTCAAGTTAGTAAATACACCAGCCTCAAAATCCAATGCCTTAACTCGGCCTTGAACCAAACCATGAGACGAGATTTCCATCGCGGTATAAACAGCGTTTTCTTCAGCCAACTCACTCAGCGTACGTTGTATTTCAATCGCACTACCGGTCGTATTCGCCGCCGTTTTAAGGTTGTCTAGAAAACCGTTACCCGTGGTGCCCATTACCGCAGAGCGTTGGCCGACTAAATCTAGCCACTGAGCAATCAATTGGGTGATAGTGGTTTTGCCATTGGTGCCGGTAACACCAATCAGCTTAGTCGCCTGAGACGAGTAAACACGACCGGCCAACTCAGATAACACCAAGTTAAGGTCTTTAATGTAAACAACCGGAACAGCATCCAACCACTCAATCAGACCATGGGCCTTTTCAGCATCAGCTTGTGCGATAACGGCATTGGCTCCCTGTGAGACCGCTTTGTCAATGAAACGACGGCCATCAACAGCATGCCCAACTACAGCAACAAAAATATCGCCGTCTTTGATGGCACGACTATCCAACTCCAACTGTTCAACGGCAATCGCATCCAGCTCAGGTGAACTAAAGTCACTCCAAGGAGAAAGTAAAGATGACAGCGTGAGGCTATTACTCATATTGAATCCTGATTGGCTCTATTCTTGAAACTTGTTTTCATCAGCAGGGACATTCAGTATTTGCAATGCACCCTTCATGATTTCAGAAAAAACGGGGGCAGCAACTGAACCGCCATAGTAAAGGTCACCTTGAGGCTCATTGACCACAACAACCAGCGCGACTCTTGGGTCACTAACCGGGGCAAAACCTGCAGTGATCGCAATGTATTCATCACTGTATCCGCCAGCCTCTGCCTTACGAGATGTACCCGTTTTGGCTGCAACGCGGTAACCCGGAACGGCGGCTCTTGTCGCCGTTCCACCTTTTTGAGTCACCCCTTCGAGCATGTTCAAAACCAGTTCAGCGTTTTCTCGCTTGATAATCTGCTTAGAAAAATCTTGGTCGTTGCTCTTAATAATATGAATTGGCTCATATAAGCCTTTGTTGGCTAGCGTCGCATAAGCATGTGCTAACTGCATCGGTGTAACAGACAAACCATAACCAAACGCTAAGGTCGCAATCTCAAACTTTGACCAGCGACGGCGATTCGGGAAAATACCGCTCGTTTCACCAACCAAATTCAGCCCAGACATCTCACCTAGACCAACCGAGCTGTACATACCAAGCAAGGCTTCGAGTGGCATATTAAGCGCTAATTTCGCAACACCTATGTTACTCGACTTTTTGAGGATCAACGCTAAGTCAGCCTTACCCACTTTAGACGAATCTCGCACACGACTACCACCGATCTGCATAATACCGTTGCCAGTATCAATAACGACATCTGGGTCTGCGGTGCCGTTCTCTAGCGCCGCTAAAACCACAAAAGGTTTCACGGTAGAGCCAGGTTCCATGGCGTCGGTTAATACGCGGTTTCGCATCTTAAAGCTTTGTAGGTCAGCACGGTTATTCGGGTTGTAAGATGGCGCATTGACCATGGCTAACACGGCACCTGTTTTTACATCGAGCAGTACCGCAGAGCCTGAAGTCGCCTTATGATCGGCCACCGCTTGCTTGATCGCTCGATAAGCAATGGCCTGTAATCGTTGGTCGATGGTTAATTCTAATGGCTTGCCTTCTTCACGCTCTTCTAAGGCAATATTTTCGACAACGCGTCCATAGCGATCTTTACGAATGGTACGTTTACCCGCTTCACCAGTGAGCCACTGATCATAACTGCGCTCTACACCTTCAAGACCATGACCATCGATACCGGTTACACCAATAAGATGAGCACTGATTTCACCTGCAGGGTAGTAACGACGAGATTCAGCTTTAAGCCCCACACCCACGAGTTTAAGATCGCGGATATATTTAGCCATCGCAGGGCTAACTTGTCTCTGAAGATAAATAAATCGGCGGGATTTGTTACTAGAGATCTTATCGATCATCGGTTGTCGTTCTAGGCCAAGTACATCAGCTAACGCATACCAACGATCAATTTGAGCCATACCATTTTTATCGAAAATGGTTTTCGGGTCAGCCCATACCGCTTCAACAGGAACACTGACAGCAAGTGGCTCACCATTGCGATCAGAAATAATGCCACGAGCAGAAGGAATAGCCTTAACACGCACCGAACGAAGGTCGCCCTGACGAATTAAGTTATCTGGTTCAATGATTTGTATATAAGCCACACGACCAACAAGTGCAGCAAAGGCAAGAAACACGAAAGCAATAACGACGTTAAAACGCCATTTTATCAGAACTGGATCCGAATCCTTTTCGCTCTTCACACGCTTTTTCGTTGATTTGTTAACGGTTTTCGCGGGTGATTTTTCCTTTTTACCGGTCATTTCAGTGTGATCACAACTTCTTTATCAGAGTCTGGACGTTTCATGTCTAACTCTCGTTTTGCCGATGCTTGAACGCGACTGTGTTCAGCCAAAGCTGTCTCTTCAAGCATTAAATTTCGCCACTCATCATCTAGCTGCTCTCGTTCGACTAATGCCATGTCTTTTTGCGTAATCGCCTGACGTGACATATGTGTCGTAAGAACGACCCCCATCGCACTCGCAAAGATACAGATAAGAATCACCAATGGGACCTTACCCACGGAGATCAAATCAAAAAATATTATCTTGGCTAAGTTAGGCTTGGAGGTCTTCATTGACTACAGCTTTTCTGCGATTCGTAGTACTGAGCTGCGTGAACGAGTATTTTCATCCACTTCACCTTTAGAAGGCTTGATCGCTTTACCAATTGGTTTTAGATCGGCACTGCCTAAAGCTTTAATTTGATCTTCTGTTAATGGTAAACCATGAGGTACCTGAGGGCCTTGACTCTCTTTACGGATGAAGCGCTTCACCATACGGTCTTCAAGAGAGTGAAAACTGATAACAGAGATACGACCTTGGGGAGCAAGAATACTTGCAGCGCCTTTCAGTGCGGTATCGATCTCTTCAAGTTCACTATTAATGTAGATACGAAATGCTTGGAAAGCACGTGTCGCTGGGTGCTTTTTCTCTTTAAAGTTCTTTGGAGCGACATCAGAGATAAGCTTAGCCAATTGGCCAGTACGTGTTAACGGTTCGTTCTCTTCGTTCTCTTGATAAGCAATGATGCCCTTCGCGATACGACGAGCGTGTTTATCTTCACCGAACTCACGGATAACCCATGTGATGTCATCAAGATCCGCATCAACTAGCCACTGAGAAACCGGAATACCCGTCGTTGGATCCATACGCATGTCTAGCGGGCCGTCTTTCATGAAGCTAAAGCCACGTTCAGCATCATCTAGCTGTGGTGAAGACACACCTAAATCCAGTAAAACACCATCCACTTTACCCACTAAGTCATAACGCTCTGCATATTCAGCCATACCTGAGAATGGGCCGTGAATAATCGTAAAACGGGGGTCATCAATCTTTTGCGCTTCAGCAATTGCTTGTGGATCGCGGTCGATACTAAAGAGTCTTCCATTCTCGCCCAGTTTAGACAGGATTGTACGGCTGTGCCCACCACGGCCAAAAGTACCATCGATGTAGGTACCGTCAGGTTTGATCGCAAGTCCGTCAATAGATTCGTTAAGCAATACTGAAATATGTTTGAATGCTTCTGTCATAGTCTTCTCAGTGAGTGGATTGAGCCATTAGTTCGGCAATAATTTGTTCTATTAACGTTTTAGTGTACTGATTTCACGCTGTATCTCCACCATATTGTGTATAGGCATTTGGAATTTTTGACCCAAGCTTATATCAGGGTGAAAGATTTTAAGGAAATCTAAATAATTTACGTCAATATAAAGCAAAAAACCCATCACTACGGTTAAGTAATGATGGGTTCTTTATATAGGTGGAGTTGACACATACGCCGGGTTCTGTTCCGCTTGCGCGGTGGTAACCATTCGTCTAGGCCTGCAATCGCTCACAGGCTCAAGCAATCTACCCGCCCCCATACGCGAGCAGCGCAATGCGAGGGCCTATTTGATCTTGCTCCGGGTGGAGTTTACCTTGCTACGAACTGTTGCCAGTCGCACGGTGCGCTCTTACCGCACCCTTTCAGCCTTACCTGTGCCTCTTCCGAAGAAATGAGGCCATCGGCGGTCTTCTCTCTGCTGCACTTGTCGTGGGCTCGCGCCCCCCAGACGTTATCTGGCACCCTGCTCTATGGAGCCCGGACGTTCCTCCCCTCTACCAGTCTCCCGAAGGACATCAGCAAAGCAGCGATTACCCGTTCAACTCCGAAGGCGGATTGTATAGAGATTCGTGTGCAGTGTCTAGCGAGATCACAAATATGGTGCAAACCTCTAAGCAACTGCGTGAATTTCACACAATCCAGACAAAAAAAGAGGAATGACGGCAATACCATCATTCCTCATAAGCTTTTCAATACAGGTTAGCTACTCTTTAAAGAGGTATCTAGTTGTCTAGATACTCTAGGCCCCATTTATATAAAGCGTTCTTTTTCAGATTGTAGATTTCTGCCGTCATCGCCGCCGCTTTTTTAAGGGGTAGCTCTTTGGTTAGAATACCTAGCGTGCGAGTCGCTTCGTCTGGTAATTCTGTGGTCGCTTCTTCACGGTGACCATGAATCAGCAGCACCATCTCACCACGTTTGCGGTTAGCGTCTTCTTCAATCCACTCAATCAGCTCACCAAGTGGCAGCCCTTGGATGGTTTCGAAGGTTTTGGTTAGCTCACGCGCCAATACAACCTCACGGTCAGGGCCAAGAATCTCGAGCATATCTTGTAGAGAATCTGAAATACGGTGTGGTGATTCATAGAAGATGCATGTGCGCTCTGCCTTTGCGATCTCTAAGAACTTGTCTTTACGACCTTTGCTCTTTGGTGGCAAGAAGCCCTCAAAACTGAAACGATCTGACGGTAAACCAGAAGCACTTAACGCGGTAATCACAGCACAAGCACCAGGAAGTGGCACAACTCTCACACCCGCTTGACGACATTGTGAGACAAGATGGTAACCTGGGTCACTGATTAAAGGTGTACCCGCATCAGAGACTAATGCGATAGACTGACCTTCTAATAACCTTTCGACTAGAACTTGCGCTTTAGTTTGTTCATTATGATCATGTAAAGCGAACGTTCTGGTTGATATATTGAAGTGAGCAAGCAGCTTACCCGTGTGGCGTGTGTCTTCGGCTGCAATAACATCGACACTTGATAAAATTTCAATTGCTCTTTGAGTGATATCTCCCAAATTTCCGATTGGGGTTGGCACAATGTAGAGAGTTGGGCTCTCTGTGAGCAAGGTTTTGTTATCTGTCATTTGTTTACCATCACTTCAACGATTAATATAGATACAAATTTATACGGAATTTAAAGAACTCATGGCAACGATGAACCATAAGAGACTCAGTGTACCACGCTTACTAACTCCAATTGCATTAGCAATTACATTGGCGGCTTGTTCTTCAGGTCCTCAAGCACCAACGAGCGTTGATATTACACTAGATCCAGCGCAATCAACTGAAAGTTACATGATGCAGGCGGATAGTAGCAAAGGAAGTCTACAAAACGACTGGTTAATCATGGCGCTTAAGGCTTCTGTGCAAGTTGGAAAAACCGATCAAGCAACTCTGCTTATTAAACGCTTAGCAAAACAAGAGCTGAGCGAAACGCAACAAGCGGAATGGCAATTAGCTCGCGCTCAACTGTTGGTGAATAACTCGCAGCCTGAACAAGCTTATAGCCAACTGAACTTCCAGCCTTGGTGGAAACTTCCGAACGAGCAGTGGAAAGATTATCACGAGCTACGCGCGAACATTTCTGAAATGCAAAGCGAGTATTTTGAAGCAAGCCGTGAGTTAGTTCTTTATTCAGAATATCTAGACGCTGACGACGAGCTCCAACAACAAGCTGCTGACCGTATTTGGCAGAACCTAAATAGCTACTCTCAATATGAGATTCTGGAGCTTAAGACGTCGCCTACAGAAGACGTTCTCGCAGGTTGGTTACAGCTGGCGATTTACATGAAGACGCTGAACTCAAACCTTCCAAACCTGCAGGAAACCTTGTCGGATTGGCTAGCAGAGAATCCTCAGCACCCAGCAGCGACATACACACCTCAGGCGATCACTGACGTCTTGGCACTAGAGATCAGCAAGCCAACCAGCACTGCACTATTACTGCCTCTAACCGGTAAGTACGGCAAGCAAGCACAACTTGTGCGTGACGGTTTCATCTTTGCGATGATGAATGACAAAGAGCGCGAAGAAGATGCAACGCTGACGGTAATGGATACCAACGTGCAAAGTGCCGCTGAGATTAAAGCGACACTGGAAGAGAACAACGTTGATTTCATCGTTGGCCCGCTGATTAAGAGCAACATAACTAAACTTCAGCAAGCGCAGAAAAACCACGAGAACTCGATTCCAGCTTTAGCTCTGAACATTCCAACGCAACTAGAACCAGATACTAACATTTGTTATCTCGCTCTATCGCCAGAGCAAGAAGTCGCTCAGGCAGCGAAGCACCTATTTGCTCAAGGCTACAAGTACCCGCTTATCCTTGCGCCAAGAGGACGTTTAGGTGAGCGAGTTGAGCAAGCGTTTAAAGAAGAGTGGAAAAAATACAGCAGCAACGATGTTGCTATCAGCTTGTTCTCTGACAAACGCCAACTGCAACGTAATGTGAATCAGGTATTCGGCTTGCAAGAGAGCCAACAGCGTATCGCTCAAATGGACGGATTACTGAACCTAGACCTAGAAACCGAGCCACGCAGCCGTCGTGATATCGATTCTGTCTACATTGTGGCTAAGAACTCAGAGCTAACACTAATCAAACCCTTCATTGAAGTTGCAATTAACCCAGATGCGAGCCAACCCGCTCTGTTCTCAAACTCACGCAGCAACAGCGGTGATAAGCAGTATGAAGACCTAACCGGTGTGTTCTACAGCGATATCCCACTATTAGTTGAGAATAAAAACGAGCTTAATAAAGAGCTCAACGACCTATGGCCTGCGCACTCAAACGGCCAAAAGCGTCTGCAAGCACTAGGAATGGATGCATACTATCTAATGGATGCACTGCCACAGATGAAAGCCGTGCAAGGTTACAGCATTCCAGGTGAAACGGGTGTGCTAACCATCGATAACAACTGTGTGGTTCAACGTGAAATCAGCTGGGCAGAGCATGGGGCTTTTTAGCCGAAAGTTCCTATCCAAACCAACCATCACCCACAAACAAGTGGGTGATAAATACGAGGCCGTGGCAAAATCTTATCTGATTAACCACGGTTTATCGTTAATAGAAGAAAACTTCATAGCAAAATGTGGCGAGATTGATCTTATAATGCGCCATAACAATACGGTTGTGTTTGCTGAGGTAAAATACCGCAAGCAAACCCGCTACGGACATGCCGCTGAAATGGTGACTGCCAAGAAGTCACAGAAACTGCTCAAAACAGCCAATGTTTGGCTTATGCAGCAAGGCTTGTCGGTGCACTCTACAGATTTCAGGTTTGATATTGTTGCCATTGAAGGGCCGAATGACACTATCGACTGGATTCAAAACGCGATTACCCAAGGATAAACATGCTAGACAGCATTAAAGAAAGTTTCACAGAAAGTATTCAAATCCAAATTGCGGCTGCAGAAGCTCTGCCTGACGCAATCACGCATGCCGCTCAAGCAATGGTTGCGACCTTGCTTAACGGAAACAAAATTCTTTGTTGTGGTAATGGTGGTTCGGCGTCGAATGCTCAGCAATTTGTATCGTGCCTACTCAACCGATTTGAAACAGAGCGCCCTAGCCTTCCAGCGATGGCACTCACAGCAGATAACACCACGCTAACGGCTGTGGCTAACGACTACCACTATGAAGAGATCTTCTCTAAGCAGGTACGTGCGTTTGGTCAAACTGGCGATATCCTGTTGGCTATCTCGACTAGTGGTAACAGCAAGAACATCATCAAGGCAATGGAAGCGGCGGTAACTCGCGACATGACAATTATCGCCTTTACCGGTAAAGATGGTGGTGAGATGGCAGGTTTGCTTGGTGAACACGATGTAGAGATTCGTATCCCTTCACACCGTACAGCGCGCATTCATGAAGTACACATGGTGACACTACACTGCCTATGTGACCTAATCGATCAAGTACTCTTCCCTGCTCACGAAGAGTGATATACGGAGCATCACAATGAAATCATTAACCTCTATGAGGCTGTTTAAGCTGATTAGTGTTTCGCTACTTACACTGTCTCTGTCTGGTTGTGCTGGCATTTTCATTGCTGGTGCTGCAACCACTGCAAACCTAGTCACGGATACGCGAACAACCAAAGAGATTTGGAACGACAACAACATCGAATTTGAAGTCGCAGCGATTACCAATAAACAACCATTCCGTGGCAACGTACGTGTCACCGCAAGCTCGTACCGAGGTTCGGTGGTATTGATGGGACAAGCAACCACAGATTCAGAACGTCGCGCTTTTGAAAACCAAGCCAAAGAAGTGGCTGGCGTTGAGAGCATCCACAATCAGGTTCGAGTGAAAGAACCTTTGTCTGTAAGTGCTATTAGTAAAGACAGCTGGATTACCACTAAAGTGAAATCAGCTCTGCTTGCGAATGCTGAGCTTAACGGCATCAAAGTAAAAGTGATTACTGAGGATTCAGAAGTATTCCTGCTTGGACTCGTGACTCGAGAGCATGCCGATATCGCAACAGAAGTTGCTCGTAACATCTCTGGCGTAAAACAGGTCATTCGAGCGTTTGAATATGGTGAAGAAGAGACGGCTGTTAACTAGCCTTAAGCCAGTCAATTGAATGCTATATAGCAGAAAAGAAAAAGCAGCGACGAGTCGCTGCTTTTTTATTTGGTTCGTTATCTAATACCAATCGTAGTAAATAATCTATCATTCTAGCTTGTTAAAAATCTCGATAACTGCGTTAGAATTTTTGATTGTAGAATAACTACTTATCAAAAAATTCCGCCTTGCTCTCAAGCTTTTTTCCTGCGCTATTTCTGATCACTTACTTACTGTGATTGGTATAATTAACGTTATTTGATAACACGAAGGCTTGGGCGACCTTTCGCTGGACGAGGTGGCTCAGGATCTGAGTCTGGCTCTTCAGCATCTACGTCTGCCGTTGCTACGCTCAAAGATGGGCCTTTTTCTGGTTCTTCAAAAGGACTTTCTTCAATCCCTTCTTCAAACGCTTCCATGTAAGCCTCTTCAGGTTCAAACATGGTACCAGCACCATTTTCACGAGCATAAATCGCTTGTACTGCGTAAAGCGGAACGATCACAGAGTGTGGACGACCACTAAAGCGAGCACTAAACGTCACAGCTTCGTTACCCAGTTCAAGTTGTCCAACCGCACGAGGCGCGATGTTCAGAATGATCTGACCATCTTGAACAAACTCTTCTGGAACTCGCACACCCGGTAATGTTGCTTCAACAACAAGGTGTGGAGTTAGTTCGTTATCAACCAGCCACTCATAAAATGCACGAAGCATGTATGGTCGGCGTGGAGTCATATTAGAAATATCCATAAACGCTTAGCGAACGAGTCGCATCTCACGCTCAGCTTCAGTTAGAGAAGCTAGGAATGAATCACGTTCGAATACGCGGTTCATGTAAATCTTAAGCTCTTTAGAACCAGGACCAATTAGTTCGATACCAAGCTCAGGTAAACGCCATAATAGCGGAGCTAGGTAACAATCAATTAGGCTAAACTCTTCGCTCATGAAGTATTCATACTCAGCGAAGATAGGAGCAAGAGTCAGTAGGTCGTTGCGCAGTTTAACGCGAGCTGCTTCAGATTCTTCAGCGTTGCCTTTAACGATCTTCTCTGCAACTGAATACCAGTTACGCTCAATGCGGTACATCATTAGACGGCTGTTACCACGAGCAACCGGGTATACAGGCATCAACGGTGGGTGAGGGAAACGCTCATCTAGGTATTCCATGATGATCTTCGAGTCATATAGAGCAAGCTCACGATCAACAAGAGTAGGTACTGATTTGTACGGGTTCAGTTCAACAAGCTCTGCTGGTAGATTTTTTTCATCAACCAACTCAACTTCAACACTTACGCCTTTTTCAGCAAGAACGATGCGCACCTGATGGCTATACATATCAGAAGCACTTGAGAAAAGAGTCATTACAGAACGTTTATTGGCAGCTACAGCCATGGAGCCCTCCAGTACACTTTAAATAAAAACAATGGAGGCCTAAAGCCTCCATTGAACATTAACATAATTTGGGAATTAGCACGGTATTATAGCACAATTAGTGCACATCACGCCAATACTCTTTCTTCAGCAAAATCACGATGATAGTGAAGATTACTAAGAAGGCCATTACCCACCAACCCATCGCGTGACGCTCAAGTTGAACTGGGTCGCCCGAGTAAACCAAAAAGTTAACAAGGTCACGAACTGCTTCGTCGTATTCACCAGCACTTAATTCGCCAGAGCCATCAGTCTCAGTGCCAACAACAACCGTCACTTCCTCGCCATCTACCATATGAGTATCGTAGATTGGTGTTGGGATACCTTGCAGTTCTTCAAGAACGTGCGGCATACCAACGCTTGGGAAAACAATGTTGTTCACGCCAAATGGACGAGACGGATCTTCATAGAAAGTACGAAGGTAAGTGTACAGCCAGTCTGCGCCACGAACACGAGCAACCAATGTTAGGTCTGGTGGCGGAGCACCAAACCAACTTGCCGCTTGATCAGAAGGCATAGCATTAACCATCAAGTCACCGATTTTCGCTTCAGGGTCGAAAATCAGGTTTTCCTTCATAAGATCAACAGGGATCTCTAAATCATTCGCAACACGTTCATAGCGCTGGTACTGCGTTGAGTGACAAGCAAAACAGTAGTTCATGAACATTTTAGCGCCATTTTGCAATGAAGCTTTGTCTGTTAAATCATTGTTCGCTTTATCTAATGGTACGTTTGCACCCGCTGCCATCACCAGTGACGGCAACATAGCAAATAAAATTACAATCCACTTTTTCATTTGAATGTCACCCTTTCTGGTAATGGTTTCGTCGCTTCATTTTTACTGTAGAACCACAGTAGAACGAAGAACATGAAGTAACCTAAGCTAAAGATTTGAGCCAGTAGCGTGTATGTTGGCGTTGCTGGAAGCGCACCAAGTACACCAAGCGCAATAAAGCTTATTGTGAATTGGATGATGTTAATCAAATGCAGTTTGCTACGGTAACGGTAAGAACGCACTTTACAACGGTCGAACCATGGTAGTAGGAATAGCACAACAATAGATGCGCCCATTGCTACAACACCTAGCAACTTATCAGGAACAGCACGCAGAATTGCGTAAAACGGCGTGAAGTACCATACCGGAGCGATGTGCTCTGGTGTTTTCAGTGGGTTAGCAGCTTCAAAGTTTGGCGGCTCAAGGAAGAATCCACCCATCTCTGGGTTAAAGAACAGCACATAACAGAAGAAGAATAGGAAACCGGCCACACCAACCATATCTTTCACGGTCCCGTATGGGTGGAAAGGAATAGAGTCAATGATGTCGTATTTCTTAGTGTAATCCTTGTGGAATGGGAACTGCGTTTTGTAGTCGTCGCCCATTGTGCCTTTAGGAAGTTTCGTCTCAATACCGTCTGGGTTGTTCGAACCCACTTCGTGCAGTGCTAGTACGTGAAGTACGATAAGCAGCAGAAGTACAATTGGTAGAGCGATAACGTGCAGTGCGAAGAAACGGTTCAGCGTTGCACCAGAGATGATGTAGTCACCACGGATCCAAAGCGTTAGGTCATCACCGATAACAGGGATCGCACCAAACAGAGAAATGATTACCTGAGCACCCCAGTAAGACATTTGACCCCATGGTAGTAGGTAACCCATGAAAGCCTCAGCCATAAGCACTAAGAAGATCAACATACCGAAGATCCAAAGTAGCTCACGAGGCTTTTGGTAAGAACCATAGATTAGGCCACGGAACATGTGCAGGTAGATAACAACGAAGAATGCCGAAGCACCTGTTGAGTGCATGTAACGTAGTAGCCAACCGTATTCCACATCACGCATGATGTATTCAACAGAAGCAAATGCACCCTCACCTGACGGTACGTAGTTCATTGTTAGCCAAATACCCGTAAGGATTTGGTTAACCAATACCAACATTGCCAAAGAACCGAAAAGGTACCAAAAGTTAAAGTTCTTAGGCATTGGGTATTCAGATAAATGCTTTTTATACGCATTCATCGCGGGTAGACGTTTCTCTACCCAATCAAGCAATCCTTGCATTACGCGTCTCCCTCGTCCACACCGATCATGATCTTAGTGTCACTCAAATACATATGCTTTGGTACAACAAGATTCAATGGAGCTGGTACGCCTTGGAATACTCGACCTGCCATATCAAACTTTGAACCATGACAAGGACAGAAGAAACCAGACTTAACACCCTGAACTTGTTCTGCAAAAGAATCCGGCAGGTAAGTTGGAGAACAACCTAAGTGCGTACAGAAACCAACAGCAACGAAGAATTCCGGCTTAATTGAACGGAACTCGTTCTGTGCGTATTCTGGTTGTTGTTCAGCTTCAGATTGAGGGTCACGAAGTTGACCACCGATCGATTTTAGGTTTTCTAGTACCGACTCAGCACGGCGTACAACCCATACAGGTTTACCTTGCCACTCGACACGAACCATTTGTCCCGGTTCTAACTTACTGACTTCCACTTCCACCGGCGCGCCCGCAGCTTTCGCCTTGGCACTCGGATTCCATGATTTAATAAAAGGCACGGCTACAGCAGCTGCTCCTAAACCACCAACAACGGCTGTTGTTGCGGTTAAGAAACGCCTGCGACCGTTATTTAAAGGCGCGTTGCTCATCCAAACATTCTCCCATTTGCTCCTTGTGGATTGAAATAATTCCGATTAAAGAGCATGGCTAACAAAATATGTATTTAGTTCTATTTATTGACGGCAAATGATAAATAAAACCCTACTTTTTGACAAGATAAAGCTACCTTTTTGTAACAATCATGAGGCAAAGCGCACATTGGGTTACAAAAGCTTTCAAAATATAAGAATTTGGAAATAAAACGAGGAAGGGAAAGCGTTTAGAGGGGGTATAAAAACAAAAAGCCCGGCATATAGCCGAGCTTTGAACCACAATTCCAGTCGTAAAACTGGGGGCGTGTACTTTTTCGTAAAGAAAAATTAACGCTTAGAGAATTGAGGTTTACGACGTGCTTTACGTAGACCAACTTTCTTACGTTCAACGCAACGAGCGTCACGAGTAACGTAGCCAGCTGCACGTAGAGCAGGACGTAGAGTTTCATCGTACTCCATAAGAGCGCGAGTGATACCGTGGCGGATTGCGCCAGCTTGACCAGAAATACCACCACCAGAAACAGTGATGTAAAGGTCAAGTTTCTCAGTTAGTTCAACTAGCTCAAGAGGTTGCTTAACAACCATACGAGAAGTTGGACGACCGAAGTAAACATCAAGGCTACGCTTGTTGATTACGATCTCACCAGAGCCTGGTTTGATGAAAACACGAGCTGCTGAGCTTTTGCGACGACCAGTGCCGTAGTATTGATTCTCTGCCATTTTCATAATCCCCTTAGATGTCTAGTACTTGTGGCTGTTGAGCAACATGGTTGTGCTCAGTACCAGCGTACACTTTAAGCTTACGGTACATCGCGCGGCCTAGAGGACCACGTGGAAGCATACCTTTAACTGCTAGTTCTAGAACCATTTCTGGTTTCTTAGCAATTAGCTTTTCAAAAGTGATAGTTTTAAGACCACCTGGGAACTCTGAGTGACGGTAGTAAACCTTACCCTTAGCTTTGTTACCAGTTACAGCAACTTTCTCAGCGTTAACAACGATGATGTAATCACCAGTGTCTACGTGAGGAGTGTATTCTGCTTTGTGCTTGCCGCGTAGGCGAGAAGCGATTTCACTTGCTAGACGGCCAAGAGTTTTGCCTTCAGCGTCTACAACATACCAGTCGCGTTTTACAGTTTCTGGTTTAGCAACGAAAGTTTTCATGCTAATAATTACCTATTTAAAAAATTTACACTTAAGGAATACTCGCGTATTCCCACTGTCTAAGAGTTACCATTCATCACCCCTTCGAGTGTTGGAAAACTCTTGGCATAACGTGATTTTACTCATCGCTAGAGGCCCGCAGTAACGGTAGGTCGCAGGATTATAGAGAAGAGCGAAGAAAAAATCACCTCTTTTTGAACAAAATCACGATTTTTTTAATTCTATTTCTTATTCGAGATAATCAAAGCTAACTTAAGTGTTCTTTTGCCAAATATTCATGGCTCTGCATTTCAATTAAACGCGACTGACAACGTTTAAATTCAAACTCTAGCTGACCATGGGTGTATAGCTTTTCTAGCTCCACTTCCGCTGAAATAATCAGCTTCACATTGCGCTCGTAGAACTCATCAACTAATGCAATGAAGCGCCTCGCAGCGTCATCTGAAGTCGCGCCCATTTGCAATACATCCGCCAATAGAACTGTGTGATAAACCCGAGACAACTCAATATAGTCGTTCTGGCTACGAGCCGACTGACAAAGCTGAGCAAAGGTGCCATGCAGTACGCCATCACTCGCTTCGACTACATCTAATTGACGGTGGTTAACCTCTATCTGCTTAAGCTTCTCTTTATCTTCACCAACGAGCTGAGCGTAATACTTTTCGAGATTAATATTCGCTTGGCTATCTAGCGGGTAATGGTAAATCTCAGCCTGTTCTAAGGTACGTAGACGATAGTCAATACCACTATCGACATTAAGGATATGACAGTTGTCTTGAATGAGCTTGATGGCAGGTAAGAAACGCGCTCGCTGTAACCCGTTGCGATACAGATCCGCAGGTGGAATATTAGAGGTCGCAACCAAGATAGCGTTTCGAGCGAATAACTCTTGGAACAAGGTTCCTAGGATCATCGCATCGGTGATGTCTGAAACAAAGAATTCGTCGAAACAGATAATGTCCGCTTCTTCCTTCAACTTGTCTGCGACTAAAGGCAATGGATCACTCACATTACCTAGCGCCTTTAGCTCATCATGAACTCGATACATAAAGCGGTGAAAGTGAACACGCATTTTTTTAGTGGTCGGTAAGGCATCATAGAACGTATCCATTAGGTACGTTTTTCCTCGCCCTACGCCACCCCAAAAATAGAGACCTTTCGGTGGTTGTGGCAGTTCTGGCTTTTTGCCTAGTAATTTCTGGAAGCGAGTCAGTTGAGGAATGGGCGTATTCATGTAATCTTGAAATTGATGAAAGAGTTCATCTAAAGATTTTACGGCTTGCTCTTGTGCTGGATCTCTTTGAAATCCATGTTCTTTTATATCTTGTTCGTATTTTTTAATGGGATTCATGACGACATTTCCACAATGAAAGCAATATCAGACAACAACTAAAAATGAGCCCAAACAGTACGAGGAATAACGTGATGTGGTGAATAATGCAGCATCAAACTGCTAACTAGCGCACACGCATTTCTCTTTATACTGCGGCTTTCTCATAGTACCATGGAGCCGTATCACGTGTAACTAAGCAGTAACAAACATGTTAAAAAACAATAATAAGGAGCTGTTATGCCTTGGATGTATGCCGTTGCCGGTTTACTAGTCGGAGTTATTTTAGGGGTCGCTATTTCTCGTCTCATGACACCTGAATACAAAAAACAAAAGAACGTACAGAAAGAATTGGATAGCGCAAAGTTTGCCCTTGAGCAGCAGCGACAAGAGCTGGCTGATCACTTTGCGAAATCAGCAGAAATGTTGGACACATTAGGTAAAGACTACACAAAACTGTACCAACACATGGAAAAAACAAGCTCAGAGCTGATTCCTAACCTGCCAGAGCAAGATAACCCGTTTGTGAAAACAGCCGCTGCCCATTCGGACAAGCCACAAGAGAAGCCTTCAGTAAAAGAGGCGACACTTGAGGAACAACCGAAAGATTACGCTAATGGCGCAACCGGTTTATTTACAGAGCAGAAGAAAGAAATCATGAATGCTCCCGATGTTGTTACAGCAAAAGCATCGTAAACATTTAACACTTCTGTGAACTTTACAAAGGTTTTTGAGTCATAACTTTCACTCAGGTCATTTGAAACTTATCATACTTATTAAACGTATAAGAGGGTTAAGACCTTAACTAGAGAGGAGTTTATGATGAAAAAACCTTTGCTTGCTTTATCAGTGCTAACTTTAAGCTTAAGTTCAATCATCACCCCCATTAAAGCAACAGCCGCACTGCCATTAAGTGTGGGTAATGAACAATTACCGAGCCTTGCTCCTATGCTTGAACAAGTGACCCCCGCTGTGGTTAGTATTGCCGTAGAAGGCAAACAGGTACAACGTCAGCAAATCCCTGAACAATTTCAATTCTTTTTTGGTCCAGAACAAACACGAGAGCGTCCCTTCCGCGGATTAGGCTCTGGTGTCATCATTGACGCCGAGAAAGGTCATATCGTGACCAATTACCATGTCATTAATGGTGCGGACGATATCAAAGTAAAACTGCATGATGGTCGAGAGTACGATGCTGAGCTAATCGGCGGCGACCAGATGTCTGATATCGCACTGCTAAAATTAGAAGAAGCCAAAAACCTGATCCAGATAAAAGTCGCAGACTCAGACAAACTAAGAGTTGGTGATTTTAGTGTCGCGATCGGTAACCCATTCGGACTTGGGCAAACCGTGACATCCGGTATTGTTTCTGCACTCGGCCGTAGCGGCCTGAATCTAGAAAACTTTGAAAACTTCATTCAAACCGATGCAGCAATCAACAGCGGCAACTCTGGTGGTGCGCTAGTGAACCTTAACGGTGAGCTAATTGGTATCAACACCGCCATTCTTGGCCCTAACGGAGGTAATGTCGGTATCGGCTTTGCAATCCCTTCTAATATGATGACAAACCTGACAGAACAAATTCTCGACTTCGGTGAAGTAAAACGCGGCATGCTTGGCGTTCAAGGCGGAGAAGTGACCTCTGAATTGGCAGAAGCACTCGGTTATGAATCAAGCAAGGGCGCCTTTGTTAGCCAAATCGTCCCTGACAGCGCAGCCGATAAAGCAGGACTGAAAGCGGGCGATATTATTGTCTCTATTAATGGCAAACGCATTGATACCTTCAGCGAGTTAAGAGCTAAGGTCGCAACACTCGGCGCTGGTAAGCAGATTGAACTGGGTGTGGTTCGTGACGGTAAGAGCAAAACCTTTGATGTGACGCTTGGTGAATCCACCAATAATAAAACACAAGCTGAGAAGCTCCATGAAGGACTAGCTGGTGCTGAGTTAACCAACACAACAGAGAGTGACTCTGCAACAGGCGTCAAGGTATCGAATGTTGCTCAAGGTTCACCAGCCGAAGCCTATCAACTCCTGAAAGATGACATCATCATCGGAGTAAACCGCCAGCCCGTTAAGAACCTTGCTGAGTTTAGAGAGATTCTTGAAAAACAACCTGGTGTACTGGCGCTTAATATCCAGCGAGGCGACCGAACTATCTATCTTGTGATTCGATAGTCTTACGTCAGCGCAATTACAGGGAGGCTCAGTAAGTTTGCTTTAAACTTACTCAGTCTCCCTTTTCTTTAGATCAATCAAAATGCTATGCTTCACTTGTAATCAAATCAGTCATCCATTGATGGAGGCTTCACACCTTACTTGTTGAAGAGGGAAACATGCTGTCCTTTCTATTTCGTTCTATTTCCCTTGGACTCGTTTCAGCGGCGCTTATTCTTCTCGCCTTCCCGAGCTTAAGACCAGCGATTGTCGCTGACGTCACTAGCCCTAAAGTCGATAATATTGGCTCTCTTCAGATTTCATTTAACCAAGCAGTTCGCCGCGCGGCGCCTGCAGTGGTTAACATTTATAGCCGTAAATACGCTGAAAGCGATCGAAACAAACTGCTCACACAAGGTTTGGGCTCTGGGGTGATTGTTAGCGAGAAAGGCTACATCATTACCAACTTCCATGTGGTGGCTCAAGCAGACCAAATAGTTGTGGCACTTCAAGATGGCCGAGTAGCAGCTGCGCAACTTGTCGGTTCAGACAAACGCACCGATATCGCGATACTTAGAGTCAGCGGTGATAATCTACCGGTGATCCCACTCAATCCTAATTACAAAGCCAATGTCGGTGATGTTGTACTGGCTATCGGTAACCCATACAACCTAGGTCAAACAACAACCTTTGGTATCATCTCTGCAACCGGCCGTTCTTCGATCAGTGCCGATGGCCATCAAGCCTTTATCCAGACCGATGCGGCAATCAATGAAGGTAACTCAGGTGGCGCACTGGTGAACTCACAAGGTGAGCTAGTCGGTATCAATACCGCCTCTTTCCAGCAAGCTACCGACATGGAAACCTATGGGATCTCATTCGCTATCCCCTATCCGCTTGCTAATAAAATCATGGAAAAGATCATCGCCGATGGTCGTGTGATTCGTGGCTATATTGGTATCGATGGACAAGACATCAACTCAGTCACCTCACGCATGTTGGGTACTAAGAATATCGGCGGGATCGTTGTGTTGGGGATAGACCCTAATGGTCCGGCTGCCGATGCGGGTTTTGAAGCTCAAGACATTATTGTCAGTATCAACGATAACCAAGTAAATGGTCGCCAGAGTGTAATGGACATCGTTACCGACCTGCGACCTGGTACAGTTATCGATGTGGGTATATTGCGCCAAGGTGAAAGCAAAACCTTAAAGGTGACCATCGCCGAAGATGCTCGCCTGTAGAGCAAACTCTGTAAGCAATGATTCAAGCTGCTAATACACAAGTACAAAAAACCCAGCTCATAGGCTGGGTTTTCTTTTATCTAAAGATTGTTTCAAGTATCTCTACGATTCACTTTGCTCTTCGATATCGATGCGAGTCACTCGCTGTAGTCCTCTAGGCAGTAGACCACCACGACGACCACGTTCACCACGGAAGTTTTCAAGATCCGCAGGTTTCAAACCAAGCTTACGTTTACCGGCGTAGATAGTCAGCGTCGCATTCTCTGGGATAGCCATAAGATGTGAGACAAACTCTTCACGCTCTTTTGCTTTCGCAGAAGGGATGTTGATGATCTTGTTGCCTTTACCTTTGCTCAGCTGAGGGAGATCTTTAATCGGGAACAACAACATACGACCTTGGTTAGTAATCGCCAGAATCTGATTACTGTCCAAGTCAGCAATAGGGCTTGGCATCATCACTTCAGAAGCTTGTGGCAAGTTAACCAAGGCTTTACCGCTCTTGTTCTTGGACAGCAGATCGCTACCCTTACAAACAAAACCATAACCTGCATCAGAACCGACTAACCATAATTGTTCATTCTCTCCCATCACCACTTGGCGAATAGAAGTACCTGGGCTGACGTTCAAGCGGCCTGTAATTGGCTCACCTTGGCTTCGCGCCGACGGTAATGAATGTGACTCAAGGGAGTAGCTTCGACCATCACTGCCGAGGAACACCGCTTGCTGGTTACTCTTACCCTTAGCACTCGCTAAGAATTTATCACCCGATTTGTAGTTCAAACCTTCAGCGTCAACTTCATGCCCCTTGGCATGACGAATCCAACCTTTCTCAGACAACACAACCGTGATTGGTTCGCTTGGTACTAAGTCGCGCTCTGTTAGCGCTTTCGCTTCAGCGCGCTCAATCAGAGGTGAACGACGATCATCGCCGTATTTATCCGCATCTGCTTGGATTTCTTTCTTGATCAGCGTATTCAAGCGACGCTCTGAACCGAGTAGCTTTTCAAGCTTCTCACGTTCAGCTTCAAGCTCTTCTTGTTCCGCTCGGATTTTAAACTCTTCTAACTTAGCTAAGTTACGAAGTTTAATATCAAGAATCGCATTGGCTTGAATTTCAGAAATGTTGAAACGGCTCATTAGGACAGGACATGGTTCGTCTTCTGTACGAATGATCTCAATCACTTCATCGATATTAAGATAAGCAGCAAGCAAACCTTCTAAGATGTGCAAGCGTGCCAGTACTTTATCTAAACGGTACTGCAAACGACGGCGAACCGTTGTGCGACGGAACTCGATCCACTCTTTCAGGATTTGAACTAAGCCTTTAACTTGAGGACGATTATCTAAACCAATCATGTTCAAGTTAACGCGGAAGTTTTTCTCTAGATCCGTCGACGCGAACAGGTGACTCATCAATTGGTCACAGTCGATACGATTCGAACGAGGAACGACAACGATACGCGTTGGGTTCTCGTGATCCGATTCATCTCGCAAGTCGTCAACCATTGGCAGCTTCTTAGCGCGCATCTGGTTAGCGATTTGCTCAAGTAACTTCGCACCTGACACTTGATGAGGTAAAGCCGTGATAACAATATCAGAGCCTTCCTTGTGCCAAACCGCGCGCATCTTGATGCTGCCACGTCCAGTACGGTAGATCTTTTCGATGTCCGATTTCGGGGAGATAATCTCAGCTTCAGTCGGGTAATCTGGACCTTGAATGAAACCCATCACGTCTGAAAGCTCAGACTTAGGCGTATCAATTAGGTGAATGGCTGCATTAGCGACTTCACGCACGTTGTGTGGTGGAATATCGGTCGCCATACCTACCGCGATACCTGTAATACCGTTAAGTAGGATGTGAGGTAGGCGAGCAGGCAACATTTGAGGCTCTTTCATCGTGCCATCAAAGTTTGGTTGCCAGTCAACAGTGCCTTGACCTAGTTCACCTAGAAGAACCTCAGCAAACTTAGATAATTTGGCTTCGGTATAACGCATCGCAGCGAACGATTTCGGATCATCAGGAGCACCCCAGTTACCTTGACCATCTACCAATGGGTAGCGGTAAGAGAAAGGCTGCGCCATCAATACCATCGCTTCGTAACAAGCAGAGTCACCATGTGGGTGATACTTACCTAATACGTCACCAACGGTACGTGCTGATTTTTTGTATTTCGATGCAGCCGATAAGCCTAGCTCAGACATCGCGTAGATAATACGACGCTGTACTGGCTTCAAGCCATCACCGATATACGGCAATGCACGATCCATGATCACGTACATTGAGTAATTTAAGTAGGCATCTTCGGTGAACTTGCGCATTGGCAGCTGTTCAACGCCATCATATGTAATTTCGTTAGACATCCATTATACCTCGGCCATATCACCGTTAGTCTGTAGCCATGTACGGCGATCATCTGCACGTTTCTTACCAAGCAGCATGTCCATCATCTCGTTGGTTGCTTCGCTGTCATCAATCGTTAACTGCACAAGGCGACGAGTGTTTGGATCCATGGTGGTTTCACGCAACTGAAGTGGGTTCATTTCACCCAGACCTTTGAATCGTTGCACGTTGATCTTGGCTTTCTTCTGCGATAGTCGCTCAAGCACACCGTCTTTCTCTGCGTCATCAAGTGCGTAGAACACTTCTTTACCGCAATCGATACGATACAGAGGAGGCATTGCCACATAGATATGACCCGCTTCAACTAATGCATGGAAATGGCGAGTAAACAAAGCACACAGCAGTGTCGCGATATGAAGACCATCCGAGTCCGCATCGGCAAGGATACAGATCTTACCGTAACGCAGGCCGGATAAATCATCGTTGTCCGGGTCGATGCCTAGAGCCACCGAGATGTCGTGCACTTCTTGCGAAGCCAATACTTGGTCTGCTGACACTTCCCATGTATTTAGGATCTTACCGCGAAGTGGCATAACTGCTTGGAACTCACGATCACGTGCTTGTTTAGCAGAACCACCCGCCGAGTCCCCTTCCACGAAGAAGATTTCGGTACGGCTTAAGTCTTGAACTGAACAGTCAGTTAGCTTACCCGGCAGTGCTGGGCCTGAAGCGATTTTCTTACGCACAACCTTTTTGCTTGCGCGCATACGGCGGTGGGCATTCGCAATACAAGCTTCTGCTAGCTGTTCTGCCAGTTGTGGCTTTTCGTTCAACCACAGGCTAAACGCATCTTTTACCACACCAGACACAAACGCAGCAGTTTGACGTGAAGACAAGCGCTCTTTTGTTTGACCAGCAAACTGCGGATCTTGCATCTTCACCGACAGTACGTACGAACAGCGATCGAAGATATCGTCGCCCGTTAGCTTAACGCCACGCGGCAGCAAATTACGGAATTCACAGAACTCACGCATTGCATCAAGAAGACCTTGGCGAAGACCGTTTACGTGTGTACCACCTTGTTTAGTCGGTACTAAGTTCACGTAACTTTCGGTGATCATGTCGCCGCCTTCTGGCTGCCAGATGATCGCCCAGTTTGCCATTTCTGTTTCAGCAACGAATTCGCCAACATACGGTTCTTCAGGCAGCAAGGTGTAACCTTTCACGCCTTCGGCAAGGTAGTCTTTTAGACCATCTTCATAGAACCATTTATGCTCTTCACCACCGACTTTGTCGATAAAGGTAATTTCTAAACCTGGGCAAAGCACTGCTTTTGCACGTAGGTTGTTAATCAGACGAAGTGTCGAGAATTTAGGGCTATCGAAGTACTTAGGATCAGGCCAGAAATGTACTGATGTACCACTGTTACGATGACCACAAGTGCCCGTCACAGTAAGCTCTGTTACTGCATGACCGCCTTCAAGTGCGATCTCGTGAACCTGACCTTCTCGGCGTACGGTCACTTCAACACGTTTTGACAGCGCGTTTACAACCGAGATACCTACACCGTGCAGACCACCAGAGAACTTATAGTTGTTATTCGAGAATTTACCGCCAGAGTGGAGCTTAGTTAAAATCAGCTCAACACCTGAGATCCCTTTTTCAGGGTGGATATCGACAGGCATACCACGGCCGTCATCGGTAACTTCTAACGATTGGTCTGCATGAAGTACCACTTTGATCTTCTTAGCGTGTCCCGCTAGTGCTTCATCGACCGAGTTATCAATGACTTCTTGGGCAAGGTGGTTAGGTCTTTCTGTCTCGGTATACATTCCCGGGCGGTGTCGCACAGGGTCGAGACCTTCAAGTACCTCGAGGTCTTTTGCATTATATTGTTCAGTCATAATACGGAGTTTACTCAAAAAGTTTGCGTCAGTTCGCTGGCTCCAGTTTCACTAAAGCAGAATCATTACTATGAACCGTCATAGTAGAGCGAACGAGCGAAGTATTGGGGAATATAGTCTGGAAGCTGAGTAATGATGTCAAGCTAGTTCAAAAACTAAGACATCAAACTATGATATTTCACCATTGATAGATGAAATAACAGGCAAACAAGAGAAAATCACTTGGTTGGTGGAACAGATTAAAGATTTAGAAAGGTGATGATTTGTTGTGGGTAGCGTTCAAAATCAACAAAGCTATGATCCCCGCCCTCTTCTACTGTCTGTGTTGCACCTTGGTACTTCTCTACCGCTTGTCGGTAATCCAGAACTTCGTCTTCCGTTTGCTGAAGTAACCAGAAGTCGCTCGGCTTAGCGATAGCCGAAACCTCTAACGCCTTCAGTTCATCAATATGTTTTGTTTCCAGTACATATCGTTCATCTGTGTATGGGTTTACTTGTTCACCTAAATAGTCAGCAAGAAGCTCATACGGCTTCACTGCTGGGTTTACAACCACCGCTTTAAAACCATAGTGGCTATTCAGCCATGTTGAAAGATAGCCACCCAGCGAGCTACCGACCAACGCTATTTGATATTGCTCTTTGTATTGCTCCACCAGCTGCTGTAAATGAAGTGCCGCTTGTTGAGGGAAACTCGGCAGTTGAGGGGTTACGACTTTAATATCAGCGCGATGCTCCGCACAGTAATCTGCCATCACATTCGCTTTATGAGAACGTGATGAGCTGTTAAATCCGTGAATATAGAGAAGCAGCGATGGCTTATTAGCTTGTTGATTAGAGCCTGGCATCAATAACCGCCTTCATTAGTAACCAGCAGCCTTAAAATCAGGCAAGAACTGCCCATGAGGCAGACGACGAACTTGCGTGCTAACGGTACCGTCTTGATGTAATTCAATCTCTCTCCAGCCCGGAGACAAAGTATCAACCGCGAAGTCATCTGAGTTAGGTTTGAATTGCACACAAGTCGACGGTGTTGCCATGACTTGTACACCATGATGATCTCGGTTCATGTCTTGATGAACGTGACCACACAGTACGGCTTTAACATTGGTGTGCTGTTGAACCACATCCCAAAATTGATCGGCGTCTTTTAGGTTATGTTGATCTAACCATGCGCTGCCAACCAACAATGGATGGTGGTGCAATAGAACCAAGGTATTACGTTCAGGGAACTCCGTCAGCTTCTGTTCTAATAGGTCAAGCTGTTGATCGCTGAGGCGACCATGAGGCACACCAACCACCTGCGAGTCTAGCATCACCATCTGCCAGTTATCGCCTAGCAAGACATGCTCAACACACTGTATTTGTGGTGATGGTAAAACACTGCCCATATTAGGCTTAAAGTCATGGTTCCCTGGCAGCCAATAGCATGGCTTTTCCAAAGGCTGAATCCCTGACTCAAATTTCTGGTACGACTCAGCACTGTGATCTTGAGATATATCACCGGTTGCTAAAATCGCTTGATAGTCAAAGCCCTGACTAACAATGCCATCGACTACAGCACGAAAGCTATCTTGAGTGTTGATGCTTAATAAGCTGCCATTGCTCGGCGCAAATAAATGCGTGTCCGTTAGCTGCACAAGCTTAATAGTGCTCTCATCAAATTTTGAAGTGTGTGATAATTCCAAAATAACAAATCCAGATACGTTACTGTTTAGACTTTAAAAGTGTTGATAAATAGGCTCAATTAAAAGGCAATTGGGGTTCGGCTGATACCCGTTTTTAAACAAAACGTTAACCATTCCCCAAGAAATTTATTCAATTGAAATTTCTCGTCCTTTTGCAGAAGCTTAGTGTTGGGGTAGTCATATTTCGCTTTGACTCGCGAAAAATCCCCGCTAGCGCACACTTCTGCAACTCGAGCGTCGTGATATAGCCTGACAGACATTTTTGGCAAAGGAAACACTGGCATCGCATCACTCTGACATATATCTATTAATGTGGTGTATTTTGTGACCTCATTCACTGTCAATTGATACACCATATTAACGGCTTGGTAACAGCGAACGTCACCAACCTCATGCCCAACCGGTAACAAAGCGTTCAGTTTGGCATAGTTAGTCTCGTAAACTCGCATCAATTCAGCAAGATCAACATGATACGGTTTTTTGACCGCGATATTTGGCATGACGTTAATCTATCCACTCTGACTGTAATTCTTGGTAGTTCAATTGTAGCCACTGTAGCGCAATGATCGTGGCTCCATTTTCAAATACACCATCTTTTACCAACTGATAAGCAGCTTCGCGACTCATCACTTGTACACGAATGTCTTCACCTTCGTAGTCCAATCCGTGTACCCCTTTGGCTGTCGTTGCATCAACACAGCCAACAAAGACGTCGAGCTTTTCAGAGCAACCACCAGATGAAGGATAATACGAAGTAATAGGCAATACAGATCCGACTTCGACTCCGGCTTCTTCCATTGCTTCACGACGAGCGACGTCTTGTGGCGATTCGTCCGTATCAATGATCCCAGCAACAATTTCGTATTGCCATGGGTTCTCATGCTCTAGGGCTCCGACACGGATCTGTTCGACGATCACCACTTCATCACGCACAGGATCATAAGGTAGCAAAGCGGCAGCATGTCCACGCTCAAACATCTCACGCTCTATTGGTTGGCTCCAGCCTCCCTCAAATAGTCTATGTTTAAATGTGTACTTGACCATTTTGAAAAAACCACGAAACAGCGTCTCTTTTGAGACTATTTCCACATCTTGCGGAGTAAACTCATGTCGTTGATTGTCATACTGTTGCATTTGGTACCTCACTAAGTGATCTTTATAGTTTACTCATTGTCCGAGTTAACTACCAAGGAT
>NZ_JBFRTR010000053.1:0-6012 GCF_041474215.1 Vibrio sp. 10N.222.52.C12 | reverse complement strand
TGAAATAAATTGAATTGTTAATAGAAACAAGCAAATTTAAATCAAAAAAACCAAATTAAATTAAAATTAACTCAATAAAATCAACAAGATACAATGAAATTAAATATAAAAATAAAACGAAAACTTGCTGGAAAATATATCAAATGCTAGTATAAAACCTCTAAAAAATCTAATTAGAATGCAAAATGACAGCTAAAGAAACAATGATAATATTATGCATAAACCTTCACCTGAAATTAATTGAAGATGGCAAAAAGGACATAATCAATGGGGAAAACGACATATCAAAAATTAAAGAAATGAATTATTTTGATTTTATTAAAAAAATAGAAAATGAAAAAGAAATCAAAGTATCAGCTAAGTTTTCACAATTTAAAAGTCTAGATAAAGTAAAAACTCCTTCGATTCTATTCGATATGGAAGGTTTACCATTAACTTTAGCAAAATCTAATAAAGATAAGTGTTTAATACAAAGACCTAATAAAGAAACTCCTGAAATAATTTCGTATAACGAACTCAATTCAATTTGGAACCACAGATGGCTGGAGATAAAACAAGCTCAATCACGTTTTGATATCGCCTGGTTCATTCCTGAGTTTTTGCAACACAAAAGAATACTCGGGGAAATTTTTTTGTTTTCTTTTGTATTGCAAATACTCGCCTTAATCTCACCGCTATTTTTTCAGGTTGTGATGGATAAAGTGCTTGTACATCAAGCTTGGTCAACCCTTGATGTGCTTGTGATAGGGCTTGTGATCACTGGCATTGTAGAGGTTCTACTTCGCGGCTTACGCGAATATCAATATGCGCACACAGCCAATAGAATTGATATTCAATTAGGACTTAAGTTAGTAAAGCACTTGTTTGGCCTTCCTTTGATGTTCTTCAAAACACGTCAAGTAGGCGCTATCGTAACTCGCGTGCGCGAGCTTGATACTGTACGAGAATTCTTAACAGGCTCGATGTTTACTTTAACGGTCGAGTTCTTGTTCATGTTTGTCTTTCTCTATGTAATGAGTTTGCTTTCACCTCCTCTCACATGGCTATTTATTGCAACCATCCCTCTTTACGTATTGCTCGCTTGGTGGCTTACACCTCGAATGCAAGCGGCGGTAGAAGAGCAATTTACGCACGCCGCTGCAAATACCTCTTTTCTCACAGAGACAGTGGCTGGCAGTGAAACTCTAAAAAGCTTAGCCGTAGAGCCTCGTTTTGTTCGCCGTTGGGACGATCAAACGGAAAAAATGGTCTCTACTGGGTACGTGGTTCAGCAACTCAACAACCGATCCAACCATGTCGTTCAACTCATCCAGAAAGTAACAAGTGTTGGAGTTCTGTGGTTAGGGGCAACAGAAGTACTGTCATTGGAAATGACTATCGGACAACTGATCGCTTTTAATATGATGACAAACCATATAGCCCAACCTTTATCACGCATGGTTGAGTTATGGGGGCAATTTATTCAAACGCGCGTGGCACTAGAAAAATTGGGAGACATGCTTAATTTACCTGTGGAGCAGCACACAGGGAGCGATACGATTGCATTACAAGGCGCAATTTCGTTCAAAAACATCCTATTTCGTTACCAACCAGATATCCCACCGACCCTGAACAACTTGTCGCTAGATATCCAAGCAGGTGAAACATTAGGCGTTGTGGGAACATCAGGCTCAGGGAAAAGTACTCTAGCTCGATTACTGCTACGACTCTACTGCCCAGAAAAAGGGTTAATAACGGTTGATAACACACCACTTAATCAAATTGGCATCCAGCAACTGCGCCAACAAATCGGCATAGTTCTGCAAGAAAACTATCTATTTAACAAAAGTGTTTGCGAAAATATTGCCCAATCGAAGCCTGAAGCTAGCTTAGAAGAGGTTATCGAAGCGGCAAAACTTTCTGGAGCTCACGAATTTATCATGAAGCTCCCAATCGGCTATGACACGATCTTAGCCGAAGGTGGGCAGTCCCTTTCTGGCGGACAGAGACAACGCCTGGCGATTGCGCGAACTCTACTTTCAGATCCCAAAATCATGATCCTGGATGAAGCCACGAGTGCACTGGATGACGAATCACAAGCGTTGATTCAATCCAATATGGCAAATATCGCGAAGGGCCGTACGGTCATCACTATCGCTCACCGGTTATCCACCGTACGAGATTGCGACCGAATTATCGTTCTACACCAAGGTAATATCGTCGAGCAAGGTAACCATCAACAGTTAATCACATTGGGCAAACAGTACAAACAATTATGGCAACTTCAGCAAGAGCTCAAGCAAGAGGATTCAAACGCATGAAAAGTGTCATCAAGCGATTCTTAGCCAAATTTAGAATAAACCAAGCGACTGAGAAGCATTACGAATTTTTGCCTGCGCACCTCGCCTTATCACAACGTCCTCCTTCACCATTTGCTCGCATAACGGCCATCACGCTCAGCTTGGGAGTCGTTGCCGTCTTAATTTGGGCGTATTGGGGGAAATTAGATATACAAGCGACAGCTACCGGACGTTTCGTTGTCTCTGGCCGCTCACAAGTGATTCAATCTTATGAGCAGAGCCGGGTTCTCTCTATTCACGTAAAAGATGGGCAACGAGTGACAAAAGGCGCGCCGCTTCTTACTCTTGATACCCTAGGCATCAATCAAGACATTACCCGTTTAATCACTCAGTCTGAATTTCAAACTAATGACCTAATTCGATACCAATCTTTGAATAGTGGCCTGCCACTCTCTAAGGACCTATTATTTTCGGCCTTACCACTCGAACAACAAGCGTTGATCAATGAAAACTTCTTGAGTGAGAAACGTGAATATGAGTCGACCCTGGCAAGTATCAAAGCAGAAATGCAGGTCAACAAAACATCACAAGCGGCTCGTCAAAGTGACATCAACGCATTAATTCAGTTAACCGAAAATATTAGTCAGAGACTCGCGGCACGAAAAACGTTGAATCAAATAAAAGTCATTGGACACGTAGAGTATCTAGAGCAAGAAAAAGAGCTACTGGAAGTTAAGCGCCAAGTGTCGCAACAACGAGCTGAATTAGAGGTTCTAAAGTCGCAATACCATAGTCTTGAAGAAAGGCTGACGGGGTTCAAAGCACAAAAACACAGAGAATGGCTCGAAAAAAGAAAACAAGCGAAATTGCAACTCGGGGGTTTAGCTCAGGAGTTGTCTAAAGTTCGTGAGCGTGAACAGTTAGAAATCATCCGTTCTCCTGTCGATGGTACGGTTCAGCAACTCAGTATTTACACGCTAGGAGCAGTACTTCAACCAGCACAAAATTTAATGATTATTGTCCCTGAAAATGCAGTACAGCAGGCGGAAATACAAATTCTCAATAAAGACGTAGGTTTTGTTTACCCAGGACAGCCAGTGACAGTAAAAGTAGATGCGTTTCCATACACTCGTTACGGTACTATCGAAGCTGAGCTATTGAGTATTTCTCGTGATTCTACTACAGACGAACGCTTGGGGCTCATTTTCCCAGCCCAAGTTAAGCTTAAGAATAACAACATCTTAATCAACGGTAAAAGTATTGAGTTGACACCAGGCATGTCCGTCGTTGCGGAAATAAAAACGGATAAACGTCGTGTTATCGACTACCTGCTGAGCCCAATACGTGAATACCAAGCAGAATCGCTAAGAGAGAGGTAAGTATGGATATGACCTTATCAACAACGGAAAATAGCGTTTCTACCACTCAAGATGCTTCTATCAATCAGGACGCTTCTATCACACAAGATAATGGCGGAATCGACGCCGTCGTTTATGCGGGTAACTATTTCCACAAAAAGTCGACCAAGACACAGCTCAAGCATGCTTTAGGCGTCAGTCATTCCAATTTAAATGACTTGGAAATAAGGGAAGCTGCAGATTATATTGGCCTGAAAAGTCAAGTAACGAAAGTAAAATCGAACGAGCTAGATACCCTTCCACTGCCCGTTTTAATTGAAATCGACAATAGTTGGAAAGTGCTCACAAAATCAGCGGACGGTTCCTCTCTTTTATATGATCCAGCCACTCAATTGGAGCAGCAGAGTGAGCTTAGTCCGAGTAGTCACTCATCAACGTACAAGGTAATGTTGGTCGCGGATGAAAGACTAAGTAGCAAAGAAGTGAAATTTGGCCTTAGCTGGTTTGCCCCCTCTATTTGGCGTCAAAAGAGCCAAATGCGAGATGTGTTTATTTATGCTATTGCCCTTCAAATATTCGCACTGGTGAGCCCGATGTTGTTTGAAAATGTCATCGACAAAGTGCTAGTCGGTCGCAGCTTGTCCAGTTTACATGTGCTCGCCATAGCGATGCTTGCTCTTGCCATTGCAGAGCCAGCATACAGTTACTTGCGCAATACCGTATTTGGCCACCTCGCAAGTCAAGTAAATGCAGAGCTATCAGGACGCCTTTATCGCCATTTAGTCGGCCTCCCCCTCAATTATTTCAAGCAGCGTCAGACAGGACAAATCATTGCTCGAGTTCGTGAAATGGCGCAAATTCGCCAGTTTTTGACCGGTTCGACGTTGATGTTATTGCTCGATCTCATTTTTGTTACCGTCTTTCTTGCTGTTATGTTCCATTATGCCAAGACTCTGACTTGGCTAGTAATCGGCTCACTTTTTATCTATTTCTTACTTTGGCTTATTGCTGGTCCAATCATAAGAAAAAAAGTGGAATCAGAATACGAATCGGATGCCGATGCCACGACCTTTCTAACGGAAGCAGTAACAGGCATTGAAACCATTAAAACCACAGCGACTGAACATCGATTTTTACATCAATGGCAACATATCCTCAGCCAACAACTAAACCGTAGCTTTGATGCTCAAAAATCAGGACTCATTGCAGGGCAAGGCATCGGGCTGATACAGAAACTGACTGCGGCACTGCTCCTGTGGTGGGGAGTCAGCGAAGTACTTAACGGTGAGCTCACACCCGGACAATTGGTGGCCTTCAATATGTTGGCCGGCCACGTGACTCAGCCGGTACTTCGACTTGCGCAAATTTGGCAAGACTTCCAACATACTCTTATTGCACTAAAGCGAGTGGGCGATATTCTTGATGAACCAAAAGAAAATGGTAAACAAGGGTTAGCTTCTGTTCCTGAACTCAATGGAGGCATCGAATTTAGTAACATTCGCTTTCGTTATCACGAAGACTCTCCCGAAGTGTTGGCCAACTTATCGTTAGAAATAAAACCGGGCCAGTTTATCGGCATCACCGGGCCATCAGGCTCAGGAAAAAGTACCATCACCCGGCTATTGCAACGTTTGTATGTCCCTCAACATGGTCAAGTATTGGTAGACGGTATGGATCTCGCGATAGCCGACCCAATTTCGCTACGTCGCAACATGAGTGTGGTATTACAAGAAAGTATTCTTTTTTCTGGGAGCGTTGCAGAAAATATCCGCCTAAGTCAGCCTCAAGCTACTGATGAGGAAATACGCAATGCTGCGCAGCTTGCCGGTGCTTTGGAATTCATTGAAGGACTTCCCCACGGGTTTAATCAGCCCGTTGGGGAAAAAGGGGGCTCTCTATCTGGCGGCCAGCGTCAACGTATTGCGTTAGCAAGAGCCCTACTCGTTAACCCTAGGATTTTACTGCTTGATGAAGCAACGTCAGCACTCGATTACAACTCTGAAGCTGCCATCATGAGCAACATGAAAGAGATTTGTAGAGATAGAACCGTAATTAGCATCGCACACCGCCTTAACACCATTCGTCATGCGGATAATATTCTTGTTCTTGATAAAGGCCAAGTTTGTGAAAGTGGGACTCACGATGAACTGGTTGAGAAGGAAGGTCTTTATGCAAAATTATGGAAGCAACAAATTGGCGGCTGATTTATAAATTGAAATCTACGTTGTTATAAGAAATATGGATGGTGTGAGCTTTAACCATTGACATTCACTCAACCCAAAAAGTGTGTGTTGACACACTTTTTGAGCCTTTATTATGTCTTCTCGAAAATCAAAAAACGGCTTTTTCACCTTGGAACGGCGTTGTTGCCTAAA
>NZ_JBFRTR010000052.1:0-52565 GCF_041474215.1 Vibrio sp. 10N.222.52.C12 | reverse complement strand
CTCATTGAGCGGGTTTTTTTATATCTGATAAAAACTTGTACTAAATATGTGAAAAACCTAGCGTGCGGTGAATAAATTTCGTAGTCTTTTAGTTATCGGTATTTGTGTTTATCGGTAAGTTTTAATAATTCAAAAGCTTACATAAATATGACTTTGCAATCTGTCAAAGATAGGATATCGTGCCGAAAAACTGAACTTGGTTCAGTTTATAAAAAGGACTTGGCTTTAATTTACTTTTAACACAATGACTTAACGGTAATTACACTGTTTATTATATTGCAGAGTAAATGAGGCTTAAGGCAGTTTAGCCCATAGCATATTATATAGAGGATGCACATTATGGCTGATAGTTCGACAGCGATTGAGACTCCACTTGTGGATGGTTTGTCTCAAGCAGAGCAGTGGTTAACAAATAATTCAGATTTATTTATCCAATATGGCGTAAATATCATTTCAGCACTGATAATTCTATTTATTGGTAACCTTATTGTTAAAGCAGTAGCGAATAGCGTGTCTAAGGTTCTTCAGAAGAAGAAAATGGACCGAGCAGTTGTGGAGTTCGTCCATGGTTTAGTTCGTTACTTGTTGTTTGTGATTGTTTTAATTGCTGCACTTGGTCGTTTAGGTGTTCAAACGGCATCTGTAGTTGCTGTTATTGGTGCGGCTGGTTTAGCCGTTGGTCTTGCACTACAAGGCTCACTATCTAACTTTGCTGCTGGTGTACTTATCGTTGCATTCCGTCCATTTAAGTCTGGTGACTATGTGGAAATTGGTGGTGTGGCAGGTTCAGTTGATTCTATTCAAATCTTCCAAACGGTTCTAACAACGCCAGACAACAAAATGGTTGTAGTACCTAACGGTAGCGTTATCGGCAGCCCAATCACAAACTATTCTCGTCATGCGACGCGCCGTATTGATCTAATGATTGGTGTTTCTTACAACGCTGATCTTCAGAAGACAAAAGCGCTACTGACTAAGATCTGTGAATCTGATGAGCGTGTACTGAAAGAACCTGGCGTTCAAGTTGGTGTTCATACGCTTGCTGATTCTTCAGTTAACTTCGTTGTTCGTCCATGGGTTAGCACTGCTGACTACTGGAATGTTTATTTCGACCTGATGCAAGCAATCAAAGAAGGCTTGGATAACGAGGGTATCGAAATTCCATTCCCGCAAATGGATGTACACATGAATAAAGTAGAAGCTTAATTCCTAGTTAGTTTTTATAACTATAAGCTTTTATAAGGAAAGGCGGATAACTTAGATTATCCGCCTTTTTTGTTGGTTTCATGAAGCTAAATAGATTTACCAGTATTGCTCAATAAGTCCATCGGTAAGCACCGTTGCTATGGCGAACATCATGGTTGCGACTGCGATATCAATGCCTTTCTTAACCTTAGGTTTAGATAGCGTCGGGCCTAGTTTTGCAGCGCCTAATGACAAAGAATAGAACCAGACGAACGAAGCCAATATAGTCCCCATAGCAAATGCAATTCTGTCGTTGCCTTCAAATTGCCCACCAATGGATCCAAGAATTACCACGGTATCCAAATAGAGATGTGGGTTTAATACTGTTACTGCCAATGCCCCTAAAATAACGGTGCGCTTGCCACGCGCTAATATCTCACCTTTCGACTCATCACTGGTGCGCACTTTGAATGCACTGCGTAGTGAGAGCAAACCATACACAGTCAGAAAAGCGATGCCACCTAGTGTCACTGAGGTAAGCAGTAATTCATTTTGCGACAAGATCGCTCCGCCGCCAAAAATGCCTAATGAGATAAACAGAGTATCGAGCAGGCTACAAATCGTTGCTGTCGTTAAATGATGATTGCGTTTTATCCCTTGATTTAGGACGTACGCATTCTGAGCGCCAATAGGGATAATCATACTTGCCCCTAGACCAAAACCTTGTAATAAAACCCAAAAACTCATTTTAACCTCCACTTATTTAACGATATTTACGTGCTATATGGCGAAGATACTCTGACCCTTTAAATAAGTATAATTAATGATTTTAATCCATTATTAGAGTTGCTAATGTGGTGGTGAGTTAGCTTAAAAAGGAAGCAAATTGATGCGCGGATTGGATTATAAATGGATTGAAGCACTGGATGCTGTAGTAAAACAACGTAGCTTCGAAAGGGCTGCTGAGCAGTTATATATCTCCCAGTCGGCGGTATCTCAACGCATCAAACAGCTGGAAAAGTGGTTGGCTCAGCCAGCCTTGGTGAGAGAAAGCCCGCCTAGGCCAACGCCTGCGGGTAAAAAACTACTGGGCTTATATCGCCGTGTTCGTTTGTTAGAGCACGAGCTTGTGCCTGAGTTGATGAATGAAGAGGGTAATCAACCACTATCGATATCCATAGCCACCAACGCTGATAGTTTGGCGACATGGTTGCTACCAGCTTTGTCGGATGTGATTAAGTCTCGCCAAGTCGAGTTGAACCTCGCGATTCATGGTGAGTCGAGAACCATTGAAAAGATTAAAAGTGGCGAGGTGGCCGGTGCAATCAGTTTGGAGTCTCAAGCGATTCCTGGCTGCAGTGCTGACTATCTCGGTAGGATGGATTATGTGTGCGTGGCTAGCCCTGACTTTCATCAGCGTTACTTTGCAGAGGGCGTAAACTACGCCACCTTAAGCAAAGCACCTGCGGTTTCCTATGATCAATACGATGATCTGCATAAGAAGTTTCTGCATGATCATTTTAACGTCCCGAGAGACAGTGTGATCAATCATACAGTCGGCAGTTCAGAAGCATTTGTGCGCTTGGCATTATCGGGTGTAGCCTATTGCTTGATCCCCCGATTACAGATTATCGATGAGCTCGAGTCTGGTGCTCTGATTGATATTACCCCTGGCTTTCTGCTCTCTTATCGCATCTATTGGCACCATTGGCAGCTTGAGAGCGGAGTATTAAAAGAAGTATCCCAAGCAATATTGAGTTTTGCTCACAATCACTTACCTCAGTAAACTGTTGGTTTTTTCAGCGTCAAAGTTCTGTTAGAAGTGTGTGCTCTGGATTGGCTAAACGATAAATTGCTCTATGATGAAAGGACATTTGTTTAGCATAGGTCATACCTAATGAAGCTTGTACCAAAGATGTTAGCAACGTCTCTTACTCTTACTGCGGCGTTGAGTGCTGTGAGTTTTCCATCATTGGCTGACTCTCCATCCTTTCCTCATATTTCAACGACAGGCTATGGTGAAGTGATCGCTACACCTGATATGGCGACATTCTCTGTGAGAGTCGTGGAATCGACGATGACTGCTGAACAGGCTAAAAATACCGTTGATAAAGTCGTGACAGGCTTTCTAAACAAGCTGCATCAAGCTGGTGTTGATGAGGCGAGTGTACACAGCTCTAACCTGTATTTATCTCCTCAATATCATTACCCGAAAGATGGCAAACCGGAACTGGTTGGCTACCGCGCCTCACGTAATGTGACCGTTCAAGTGACTGAGCTAGCTAATCTTAATGAGTACATGGATATTGCGATTGGAGAAGGCATTAATCAGATCGACAACATCCAACTGCAAGTTCGCGACCAAGCTAAGTATCAAGAGCAAGCGCGCTTAGAAGCCATTAAAGATGCGACATCAAAAGCTAAATCATTGGCGAGTGGTTTTGAGCGCGAGTTAGGTGATGTATGGCGCGTGGATTACAACGCCCAATCTTCTCAGCCAGTACTCATGCGTTCAATGGCGATGGATGCAAGAACAGAATCGAACTCTTATGAAGACTCAACGATCACCATTCGTGATCGCGTGAATGTGATCTACCAGATCGAAGAGTAATGACAGTGCTATAGAAGGTTTTGGATCATGACGACCTAATTACCTACGATAGGCCAAATGCTAAAAAGGCTCTCATGATGAGAGCCTTTTTTATGCATTTTGAGTGCGATGATTAGTGAAGAAGACGAGCACGGATTGTGCCTTCGATCTCTTTCAGTTTAAGCAGTGCTTCTTCAGAGCGATCGGCTTCTACATCGATAACGACATAACCCATATCAGCCGCAGTCTGTAGGTATTGACCCGCGATGTTGATCCCTTCCTCAGCGAAGATGGTGTTGATCTGAGTTAGGATGCCTGGGCGGTTTTCGTGAATGTGTAATAAACGAGACGTTCCAGTATGCAGTGGTAGTGATACCTCAGGGAAGTTAACACTTGATAGCGTAGAGCCGTTATCAGAGTATTTCGCTAGCTTACCAGCAACTTCAACACCAATGTTCTCTTGTGCTTCTTGAGTTGAACCACCCACGTGAGGCGTTAGGATCACGTTATCGAACTGCATTAATGGAGACTCAAACGGGTCTGCATTGGTTTTTGGTTCTGTTGGGAAAACATCAATAGCCGCACCTGCAAGGTGTCCAGACTCCAGAGCGCCACACAGAGCAGGAATATCGACTACCGTGCCACGAGCTGCGTTGATAAAGATAGAACCAGGCTTCATGCGCTCGAACTCTTCTTTACCCATCATGTCTTTTGTTTCGTTGGTTTCAGGTACATGCAAAGAGATTACGTCACACTTGTTCAGTAATTCCGTCATGGTATGAACTTGCGTTGCGTTACCCAGAGACAGTTTGTTTTCAATGTCGTAGAAGTAAACACGCATGCCAAGGTTTTCAGCAATAATACCCAGTTGAGTACCGATGTGACCGTAGCCAATAATACCTAAACGCTTACCACGGGCTTCGTAAGAGTTGTCGGCACTCTTTTTCCAGATGCCACGGTGTGCAAGCGCGTTCTTTTCTGGAATGCCACGTAGTAGCAATAGAACCTGACCAAGAACGAGCTCAGCAACGCTTCGAGTGTTTGAGAACGGTGCGTTGAACACAGGGATACCGCGTTTTGCTGCTGCTTGAAGGTTGACTTGGTTAGTACCAATACAGAAACAACCGACGGCAACCAGCTTTTCAGCTGCATCAATAACTTCTTGGGAGATATTAGTGCGAGAACGAATACCAATGAAATGAGCATCTTTTACTGCTTCAAGAAGTTCATCTTCCGGTAGCGAGCCTTTGTGGTACTCAATGTTTGTGTAACCAGCGGCTTGCAGTACTTCTACAGAAGAAGGGTGAAGACCTTCTAGAAGTAGAATTTTAATTTTTTCTTTTTCCAGTGAAACTTTGGCCATTGTTCTCGTCCTTAAAATGGAAAGGTTGGGCAAATGCGGCGCACGTGCTACAAAATGGCTGAAAGGGGAACAAATTCACCACTTTGTTAGGAGACAAACGTTTTCCCTGTGCGTCTTCTGAACAATAAAGTAACAAAAAAAAAATGTTTTGGGTAAGAAAATTACGGAATAAGACATAATTTTACAGCAATAAAGCAAAAAAAACGGCGCCCTAGGGCACCGTATGTAATGAAGTAACAGAAAAACTCAATCTTCTATTATTTATTTTTCGATTTTTGCACCTTCAGGCGTGCCGGTGATAACCACATCAGCACCACGGTGAGCGAACAGACCAACCGTCACCACACCAGCTATACCATTGATGATATCTTCTAGTTGTTTCGGGTTTTCGATCGCCATGCCGTACACATCTAGGATCACGTTGCCGTTATCGGTTGTGCAGCCTTCGCGGTAAACTGGGTCACCACCAAGCTTAACCAACTCACGTGCCACGTATGAACGTGCCATTGGGATTACTTCAACAGGCAGTGGGAATTTACCCAACACATCAACTGCTTTAGTGCCGTCAACAATACACACAAACTTATCAGAGATAGCCGCTACGATTTTTTCACGAGTCAAAGCAGCGCCGCCGCCTTTGATCATATCGCGAGTTGGGTTGATTTCATCTGCGCCATCAACATAGATGTCTAGCTTAGCGACATCGTTACACTCATACACTTTGATCTCTAGCTCTTCTAGTCGCTGCGTTGAAGCAACAGAGCTTGAAACCGCACCTTTGATTTTGTCTTTCATTGTGCCTAGTGCGTCGATGAAGTGATTTACTGTAGAGCCAGTACCTACACCTACAATGCTGCCTTCTTCAACATATTGAAGTGCTGCCCAGCCAGCTGCTTTTTTCATTTCATCTTGAGTCATGCCATTCTCCTGAATAAGGTCTTGCGCTTTGAATTGATCGTTTGCGTAATGATGAAGTTAACGTTTAGATATTGAGTTAACGTTTCTATATCGAGGTTAACGTTTGCGGCGCGATTATAGCGCTTTAATGGTTGTTTTCCCATTGCCAAGTTTTACTCGGAGTCACGATTTTAGGTAACGGAATGTCCCATTCTTCAATCGGTAGCGTATCAACATGTTGGCAATCATGAGCCAAACCAATAGGAGCTGCACCTTCGCCCGTCTCGAACCACTTTGCCAAGGTGCGATCGTAATATCCGCCGCCCATACCTAAACGATGGCCATGGGAGTCAAAGCCGACAAGGGGCGTAAGAATAAGGTCGAGTTGCTGACAAGGTTTAACCAGCATTTGATTGAGCTGAGGTTCGACAATACCGTACTTATTCAAGACCGTCGGTGTGGTTGGCGAGTAGTGTAAAAACAGCAGGTGCCCGGCAGAGAAGGGGTGCAATACTGGTAAATAAGTTTGCTTACCTTGCGCCCATAACCATTCGATTAAAGGCTGAGTATCGAGTTCGCCATCGATAGAGATATAGAGGGCAATATGCTGAGCAGACTGAATTTCATCAAGCTGCATGCACTGCTTAACTAAGTCGATACCGGATTGAGTTTGTTGGTCGCCAGATAAGGCATTGCGTTTGATACGGATCTGTTTGCGAAATTCGCTGCGTGTGAGCGTCTTCATAAGAAGGGATACCCCAAAGTGCCGTTGAGAATAGATGGCCCTTGAACCAGCGAGTTCAAGGCGGATCAGCAATGATTACCGTAGGCTTCTCGGTCGGGCCGAGCATGCTCAATAGCACTCAAGTACTAACCCTTAGGGATTGCTTATCGGCTCGGGGACGTGAATCCTCTGACAAACACTCCAGGGTAAATTTTGTGTACGCTATTGCTGTCCGTGCTTAACTTTACTGAGGACATCTGAAAGTGATGTCGTGAGCTGTTCCATTCGCTCGGTCAGTGCGTTTTGTTCATCATTTGCTTCAAACTTCTTGGTTTGTAATTCGTAGCAAATATTCAGAGCTGCGATAGTCAGCAGCTTCACTTCATTGGTTACCTTAGTACGTTCAGCCATCTCTTTCAATCGATTATCAAGATCGGCCGCCGCTGCAATCAATGACTCTTCTTGCCCTGGTGGACAATTCACTCGAGTCAGTTTTCCTAATATTTCAACGTCTACCGCTTGATTACTCATGATGGATGAACTCTTTAACGCGCTATTTTAAGGCTGTTGCCCTTCGCCATTTTTTGAGAAAGAAAAAGTGCAAGTACCGATGAGGAAGCAATCTCCTCTGAGGGAGAAACTATAGGTAAACCGCTATTAAGATTCAAGCTTTTCAGAGTGACTGTTTGTAAATGAGAGCTTGAGCACACAGTAATTCAGCAAATTGAACAATTGGTAGTCAGTCATCCTTCAATTGCTGGGGATCGATGCTTACCAGAATTGGGGTGAAGTGGTACGATTATGCTATCGATATAAAGAATAACTGAGCGAGCTATCTGATGAGCGAAACTACTTTACCTGACTACCTAACGGTTGCGACTGAACTTCAATCGGCAAGTCTAGCCGTAACCCCTGCTGAGATGCACGGTTTATTAACGGGTATGTTAAGCGGAGGCTTAAGCCTTGCAGATAAAAGCTGGCAACCACTGATCTTCGATTACACCAATGAAGGCATGGGTTGGCCAGATCGCGCATTAACGCTAGCGGAAGCGACACTGAAAGTAACGACCAGTGAAATCACAGGTTCGGGTATGGAATTGTCTATGTTGCTGCCTGACGAAGACGCAAGCGCAAGCCTATTTGACTTGGCTGATGGTGTGTCTGATTGGATTAACCATTTCATTACTGGTCTAGGCTTGGTTGGCGCTCAATTGAACAAAGCGTCTGACAGTACAAAAGAAGCATTAGCTGATCTAGAAGAGATGGCTAAGCTAGGCATTGACGAAGAAGATGATCTGGAAGAGCAAGCGCAGCTTCTAGAGCACGTTATTGAGCACGTAAAAGCGTGTGCACTAACGATTCATGCTGAATTTGGTGCTCGCCCATCTGAAGATGCGGCGCCTACCATTCATTAATTCGTTGGCCGGTTTGAGGTTATGATGGCTCAGTATGATGTTGTAATTGCTGGTGGCGCAATGGCAGGGGCAACCTTAGCCCTTGCTTTGAATCACCTAAGCCAAGGTTCACTGTCGATTGCGGTAGTGGAGCCTTATCAGGTTGATCATCAAGCTCACCCTGGGTTTGATTCTCGTTCGATTGCTTTGTCCTATGGCACGGTGCAGATCCTGGATTCTTTGCGCTTATGGCAATCTATCGCTCCGGTCGCGACCCCGATTAAAGATATCCATGTTTCGGATCGCGGGCATGCCGGAATGACAGACATCTACAGTGAAGAGCTTGCTGTAGATGCGCTTGGCTACGTGGTCGAGTTAGCAGATGTGGGTCGAATCTATCAGCAGAAACTTGAATCAGAAGCGGCAATTACCATGCTTTGTCCTGAGTCTGTTAGTAAAGTTGAACGTGAAGAAGCGTTGACGACGATTGAACTGACAAGTGGGCAAACAGTAACCACTAAGTTACTGGTTGCTGCTGACGGTGCAATCTCAACCTGTTGCCAACAGCTCAATATCTCATTGAGTGAGCATGACTTTGAGCAAGTCGCTGTGATTGCCAATATTGTGGCGAGTGAACCTCACCAAGGTCGCGCATTTGAGCGTTTTACCCATCATGGGCCAGTTGCTCTATTACCGATGAGTGACAACCGTTTATCGCTGGTTTGGTGTTTAACACCAGAGCAAGCACAAAAAGTGATGACGCTAAACGACAATGAATTTCTTGAGCAATTGCAGAATGACTTTGGCTGGCGACTTGGCCGATTAGAGAAGGTCGGCAAGCGCGCGAGTTACCCTCTGATTCTTCGTCACCGACAGCAAAATATCTCTCATCGATTTGCCATTGTTGGTAATGCTGCTCAAACGCTTCACCCAATTGCGGGGCAAGGCTTTAACCTAGGCATCCGAGATGTGGCTTCCTTGGCAGAAGAGTTGTGTACCCAGTTAGATGATGTAGGTCGTTACCGTGGTCTTGTTAACTTTAGAAAGCGTAGAGAACAAGACCGAGACGCAACGATCACGTTGACTTCAAGCCTAGTTCACCTGTTCTCAAACGATTATATGACCGCTCGCATTGGGCGTAATCTTGGGTTAGCCGTAATAGATAACCTTCCACCACTTAAAGGTCCACTTTTGCGTCATACGCTTGGCCTAGTAGAAAGATAAGGTAATAAATAATGATGCAAAGTGTTGATATCGCGATTGTTGGTGGTGGCATGGTTGGCCTAGCGCTTGCTGCTGCCCTAAAAGACAGTGACCTAAGAATCGCTGTCATTGAAGGCAGAGCGCCTAGTGAAGGGCTGAGTGAGCTGCCTGATGTGCGTGTATCCGCGTTGAGTCGTTCTAGTGAAGTGATTCTTCGTAATCTAGGTGCATGGCAAGGTATCGAACAAAGACGCGCTGCACCGTATCAAGCGATGGAAGTGTGGGAACAAGACAGTTTCGCTCGTATTGAGTTTGACTCGACACGCTTGGCTCAGCCTAATCTTGGTCATATAGTTGAAAACCGTGTGATTCAATTAGCGCTGCTTGATCAGGTTAAGAAACAAGACAACGTCAGCCTGTATATGCCCGCAACGTGTAAAACGATGGCGATTGGTGAAAGTGAAGCTTGGTTAACATTGGGCAATGGTCAAGCACTGACAGCTAAGTTAGTTGTTGGAGCAGACGGCGCAAACTCTTGGGTTCGTAAGCAGCAAGATATCCCATTAACACATTGGGATTACGGACACAGTGCGATTGTCGCGAACATCAAAACCACAGAGCCGCACCACAGCGTTGCTCGTCAAATCTTCACGCCTCAAGGCCCATTGGCATTCCTACCAATGCAACCAAGCAACATGAGCTCGATTGTTTGGTCTACGGAACCAAATCGTGCCGAGAACCTCGTATCAATGTCGGATGCTGAATTCAACAAGCAGTTAACAGCTGAGTTCGATGCAAAGCTGGGCTTATGTGAAGTGGTTGGTGACCGTTTTGCCTTCCCACTGCGCATGCGTTATGCGCGTGACTTTGCGGTAGAGCGTGTGGCTTTGGTTGGTGATGCTGCTCATACCATTCACCCATTAGCAGGGCAGGGCGTGAACCTTGGCCTATTAGACGCAGCAAGCCTAGCGCAAGAGCTGTTAAAGCTATGGTCTGCGGGTGAAGACATTGGCACCAAGCGTAATCTTCGCGGCTACGAGCGCTGGAGAAAAGCAGAGGCGGCGAAAATGATTGCTTCAATGCAGGGCTTTAAAGATCTGTTTGAAGGCGATAACCCAGCTAAGAAGCTGATTCGTGGCATTGGTATGAAGCTTGCGGGCCAATTACCGGGTGCGAAAGATGAGATCATGAAGCGCGCACTGGGTTTGTCTGGCAATCTTCCTGACTTAGCTAAGCGTCCAGTGACTCATCGATAATGACATAGTGTTCTGGTGGTATATCGAATCATCATTGATACGAAAATTGGTACGAAAAAAGGGTTGGCATAATGCCAACCCTTTTTGTTTTTAATTCTGTAGATAATCAGGTCATGCGTACGCGCAGCGCAGTTTCATGATTTCACTATTTATTTCTTTCACTGTTTGAAAGTGACGTTTTTCTGCTCGGTCTGGTAGCACTAGCTTACCGTTATTAAACTCAAATTTTCCTACGCCGTAAATGTAGATTCGTCCTTTGAAAAGTCGACTTACATGTTTAGCAATCATACTCGGTGTATAGCGCTTAAACAGTCTCATTCTTAATTATCCTTATATTTACCTAGCCTGCATATTATAGAAAAACTCCGAGATAATAATTGTGATAAGCATGGAGTTATATGCAGTAGCGTTGACGTTAATTAGATATTTGTGCTGTTCTAAGCACTTTCTTCAGTAAATATCTATTTTTACGTGAGCTCCTCCCCAAAATAATACTGAGTAGTGAACTGCCGTGAACTTTTCTGTTCAGTATTAAGCAGTGATAATGTTACAAGTATAAGAATAGGCGGGATTTTTTTGTTTGTGTAATCAAATTGTAAATTTCGGACAAAAAAAAGCCCGTCTAAAACGGGCGAATAGTCACAGATGCATTACACAAAAGTGGATACTGATGTTACTCAGTGGATTCACTTGCACTGATTTGCTTAATAGCTAGTCAGTAAATTTACAATAACGCAAATTTAACTTTGTGACTACTTATGCTTTTATTTTGAGTAACTATTTATTAATGGTGTGTTCTTCTTATGACGAGGTTCACACTAAAAATGTACTCAATGAAATATTAAAATGAAGTTTGCGAAGCATGATCTAAACGATCATCGACTGATGTCCGCGACGGTCGGTGCACATAGCGCCATAAGATCATTGAGATCCAGCGCAACGCCAGCCATTCGGTCGCCGGAGCTAATGGTTACGGTCGAGTTGTTTTGAATGGAAGGATCAAAAATGATCGGCATGTGTCTCTTGAGAGCGAGCGGACCAACACAACCCACTTTAAAACCGGTGATCGCTTCAACATCAGCGAGCGACACGCAGGTCATTCGACGGCAATTCAGTACCGAGCGTACTTTCTTGGGGTCGACAGAGCGATCGCCAGCAGTACAGGCTAACGCATACTGGTTGCCCATATCCTTGAGCAGGATGCACTTCACCATTTGAGAGGCGTCGATGCCTCGCTCTTGTGCAGTTTCTTCAATGCTGGTGGTTGGCTTGCTTTGCATCAGCAGGCGATAATTCACCTGCTGTTGATCCAGCCATTGTGTAATCTGCGTTTCCACGTGGTTACTCGTCGTCAAGGCTGTACGGCAGTGGCAGGATATTCCATGTTTGATCAGGCTGCGCGGTCAGTCGCAGCTGAACATCGTCATCAAGGTTGTTTGGCAGTACCATCAAACCAATCGCTCGGTTATCAGCAAATTGATAGACGTTTAATAGTCGGCCTGCGCCACGCCAGTTCTCACCCACACTACGTTCCAGTTCAATAGGGTTTTCTAACGACAGCACGTCCGCAGTTGTGCCCGACACAATGCGCATCTCACGCTTGTTCATGCCACGGTACTTAGCACGAGCAACCGTTTCTTGACCTGTGTAACAGCCTTTTGAAAAGCTGATACCGCCAATCGCTTGCAGGTTAAGCGCTTGAGGGATGTGCTCGTTTTGCTCTGCTTTCGATAGGTTAGGCTGAGCATCAAGAATTTCATGATATTGCCAAAGTGTTTCTGATACTTTCTCCGCAGCGCTGTTTGATACCAAGGCTTCAGCGGCTTCTTCTGTCACAAGTAGAGCCCAGCGGTTATCTGCAACTTGAACCGCTGTACCACCAGAGATAGCACGCACATTACCTTGGCTTTCTGAAATAGAATCAATGTATTGATTAGCTGACGAACCCATCACACCGATAACAACGTCAGACGTTTGCTCGATATCGACCTTAGAGAACACCGCGTACTTCTTGATTTCAACGAGCTCGACTTCAATCGCTGATTTAGGTTGCATGAGTGCGTAGCCACCGTTGTGGTGGAACAAACGAAAGATACTCCATACCTTTCCTTTTGCATCACAGTGCGCGCCTAATGTGGATTCATCATTAGGAAGAGTGACGACATCGCACGTTACTTGACCCTGTAGGTACGACTTTTTGTCATCGCCTATCATGGTAATTGCACTCCAGTCTGATACGTGTGTCATCATCAGTTCTGGAAGCGATTCATTTTGCGTATGAGCGAGTGGCTGAAATATGTTTTTCCAATCCATTTTATCTTTCCTAAGAATTTTATTTGGCTCTATGTTAATCCGGTTCTGTTTCTTTGTCAGCCTAGGTTTTTTTGTGAGCTTAGATAGGGACTGTGACTCACATAGTAGTTGCAGGGCGTATGACTTGTTACACTCCGAGAAAGAAAAATTATAGGTGAGGATAGCCAATGTACACTGCAGAGCAGAAAGCACGAATTAAATGGGGTTGCCGTCGCGGCATGTTAGAACTTGATGTAGTCATCATGCCATTTTTCGAAGAGTGTTTTGATTCATTGCAAGAGCAGGAACAGCGCGAGTTTGTTTCTCTATTAGAGTGTGATGATCCAGATTTGTTTACTTGGGTAATGGGCCACGGACGCAGTGAAAACCTAGGCCATGCATCAATGGTTGATAAAATTGTCGCACACAACCTCAGCAAGGTTCGTTAAGCTTCAGCTTAACCCTTCGTATTCCGCATTATTTGCAAAAGGCACTATTTTTGGGTGCCTTTTGTTTTTCATCGTCCTGTCTTCTATTCCACTTGCCGCCAGCCTTTATTGCTTAGCTTTAATGATCCGCTTGTTCAGAAACAATCATGTGATTCTAAATAGTGTCTATGGGCGTTTTGATTACAGAGAGGATGGTGATATTCGACTCAATGACCGAACTTACCGACTCAAGTCCGTTGATAAGATCTGGGCGCAGTTCTTCGTTAAATTGCAGTTTGAATGTGGGCACTCGGTACTGCTTTGGCGGGACAGCTGTTGCGAGCGAGAATATCGCCATTTTCTGGCGAACTTACAACGAGCGCGCTAGAGAAGCCAAACTATTCGATGAAAGAAAGTATTAGATAAAAGAAAGCGTTAGACAAAAGAAAAGGGAGCACTCGGCTCCCTTTCGTTTAATCATTTTCCGCTGACGGCTAATTCGCTAAGCACGTTTAACCAATTATTATGATTGGCGTTTCTCTGGCGTCAGAATCGTTGGGCCACTGTCTTCTGCAAGTTCAGGGTAATCCAACGTGTAGTGGAGGCCGCGGCTCTCTTTACGTTGCATTGCACAACGAACCATTAGTTCTGCCACTTGTAGCAAGTTACGCAGTTCTAATAGGTTATTCGAAACCTTGAAGTAGCTGTAGTACTCATGAGTTTCTTGTTGCAGCATCTGAATGCGACGCAATGCTCGCTCTAGTCGTTTATCCGTTCGAACAATGCCCATGTAATCCCACATGAATAGGCGCAGTTCGTGCCAGTTGTGTTGAATGATAACTTCTTCATCACTGTTGGTGACCTGGCTTTCATCCCATGCTGGCAGTTCAGCGCACAGTTGAGATTGGTCGATGTTCTCAACGATATCTTTTGCTGCTGCCCATGCGTAAACCACACACTCAAGCAGTGAGTTAGAAGCCATTCGGTTTGCACCGTGTAAGCCGGTGTAGCTCACTTCGCCAATCGCATACAAGTTCGTTAGGTCGGTTTGACCCTGCTTATTCACCATGACACCACCACACGTGTAGTGAGCGGCTGGTACGATAGGGATCGGCTCTTTGGTCATGTCGATGCCCAAGTCCATCAAGCGAGTATGGATCATCGGGAAGTGCGCTGTGATGAATTCTTCAGGCTTGTGGCTGATATCAACATACATACAGTCGGCACCCAAGCGCTTCATTTCGAAGTCAATTGCACGAGCAACCACATCACGTGGCGCCAGTTCACCGCGCTCATCGAAGTCCTTCATAAAGCGAGAACCATCTGGACGACGCAAGTAAGCACCTTCACCACGCAGTGCTTCCGTTAGTAGGAAGTTACGCGCTTCTGGGTGGAATAAACAAGTTGGGTGGAACTGGTTGAACTCAAGGTTTGCCACACGACAACCCGCACGCCAAGCGATAGCAATACCATCACCTGAAGAAACATCTGGGTTAGAGGTGTATTGGTAAACCTTTGAAGCGCCGCCTGTTGCTAATACAACAAACTTAGCGCGCACGGTTTCAACATGTTCTTGGTTACGGTTCCAAATGTAGGCACCGATCACCTTGTCTTTTGAACCACCAATCTTATCTTCCGTGATCAAATCCAGCGCATTGTGGCGCTCGAAGATCTCGATATTTGGGTGGTTGTTGACGTTATCTTGTAGTGAGGTTTGCATCGCCATGCCAGTTGCATCGGCAGCGTGCAGAATTCTGCGGTGACTGTGGCCACCCTCACGAGTGAGGTGATATTTTGGTTGGCCTTCTGTGCTGTTCTCATCTTTATCAAATGGAACACCACCATCAATCAGCCATTGCACACACTCTTTCGCATTTTCAGCAATGAATTGAACTGTATCTTCTTCGCATAACCCAGCCCCAGCGATTTGAGTATCCTCTACATGAGACTCAATACTGTCCGACTCATCGAACACCGCGGCGATACCACCTTGTGCGTAATACGTCGATCCTTCGCTGCGTGGTCCTTTGCTTAATACAATTACTTTTGCATGTTCTGCTACGCGTAAGGCTAATGACAAGCCTGCCGCACCACTTCCTACCACTAATACATCACACTGATGTTCACGGTTTGCGTTCATAAAACTTATTAAATCCCGGGCTATAGTCGAGTTGTCCACTCTCAATTGACTTTGTCTTGTTTTAGGAGTTTGGCTAAGACTGTTATAATCTCTCCAGAGTCATCCTTAAACGCTATGCAAAATCAATATATAGACAGCTATCTAGAAATATTTAATTGCTCAATACCATTGCTTTTGCTCAAGTTTCCCCAAATTGATAGGGATAGCTATTTTTATTACATCACATTGTGAAACAATAATGGCAAATAATTTTAAGAAAGTTGGAACTTTCGGTATTTGGCTTAGTCACAATAGTGCTCTTGTAGACGGTGGTGTCAATACTACATTTCGCATAATTAGTACCCATATCTGTGAAGGTGAGGGTTATAACAATAGGAGTACCCGCTCGAATGAACGAGCAGCTAACCGATCAAGTGTTGATTGAGCGAGTTCAGAGTGGAGATAAGCAGGCATTTAACTTACTAGTGGTTAAGTATCAAAACAAAGTTTGTAATCTTATCTCTCGATACGTGAATAATTCCGGTGATGTACCTGATGTAGCACAAGAAGCTTTTATTAAAGCTTACCGCGCGATACCTAACTTTCGTGGCGAGAGTGCCTTCTATACATGGTTATACCGAATTGCCGTGAACACCGCTAAAAATCATATCGTTGCCCAAAGCCGTAGGCCGCCAGCAACCGATGTAGATGCAGAAGATGCAGAATATTACGAAACAGGCAGCGCGTTAAAAGAAATATCGAACCCTGAGAACTTAACGCTGTCTAAAGAATTGAAACAAGTTGTTTTTGGAGCGATTGAAGCGCTACCAGAAGACTTAAAAACTGCAATGACGTTGCGAGAGCTCGAAGGTTTGAGCTACGAAGAGATTGCAGAAGTAATGGATTGCCCTGTAGGAACCGTACGTTCGCGTATTTTCCGAGCTCGTGAAGCGGTGGAAAAGAAAATCAAACCTCTTTTGCAACGCTAGAACTTGTAATAATTATGGTGAAAATAATGGCTGATAAAGAAAAGCTTTCGGCACTCATGGATGGTGAAACGATCGATAAAGCTCTCATTGTAGATCTAGAATCTGATCAAGAAAGCATGGATACTTGGCAGAGTTACCATTTAATTGGTGATGTTATGCGTGGGGATTCGCCAGAAACTCCAGAGTGGAACATTGCTAATAGTGTAGCGGCAGCGCTTGAGAACGAGCCTGCACATGGTTCAATGTCGAACCTGCACCAAGTGAATGTTGAACCTACTGTTGCTCCAATTGAAGAGCAACCTAAACCTCAGCAAGCGAAGCGTCAGCTTCCGGCGTGGTTACAACAGTTTGGACAAGTTGCCGTGGCAGCGTGTGTTTCATTAGCCGTTGTATTAGGTGTTCAACAATATGGTGGTAGCGACCCTGCAGCACCAGAGCAGTTGCCTGTACTCCAGACGATTCCATTTGCCGGTTCTGCGGAACCAGTAAGTTTAACGCGTGACTCTGTTGAGAAACCAGCATCTGAAGCTAACTTGCAAGAGCAGCGCAAACGCGTTCATGCATTGTTAGAAGATTATGAGCTGCAGCTAAGATTAAACAGTGATGCATCGCCAATGCAAGATGCACATCTAGAATCGGACATTGAATGAAGAAAATCCTGGTCAGTGCACTGACACTGTTCAGCTTGATGTCTCCAACAGCCTTTGCAGAGGAAACCACTGCAAAGGACTTGTTGCATCAAATGAACGAGGCCAGTCAGCATCTAAATTACGAACTCTCCTACATTTTGATAAAGAAGAGCAGTATTGAGCCTCTTGTTTATCGCCATGCGGTTAACGACGACCAACAACTTGCACACCTTGTTTATCTAAGCGGCCCTGTTCGTGAAGTCATTCGACGTGGCAACGAAGTTAGCTACATCGAGCCGGGTACAGAGCCATTTACGATTCAGTCAGGCAGCATGGTTGCGCCTGTTATTCCGATGATTAATCGAGATATCGAATCTCTGAATCAGTACTACGACTTTGTGAAAGTTGGTCGCTCTCGTGAAGCAGGTAGCACCACTCAAGTGCTGCGTGTCGTGCCGAAAGATGGCCTTCGCTACTCTTACGTGGTTTGGGTAGACGAAAAAACGAATCTTCCTTTGCGTGCCGACCTTTTGGATCGTGATGGCGAAGTGCTTGAACAGTACCGCACTATCTCTTACGTGGTGAACGATAAGATTGCTGAGGCTATGGGTGGCTTGAGCCAAGCTCAATTGCCGAAAGTTTTATCATTACCGGAAGGCTTAGTGAGTGAAACTAACTGGCAAGCGTCGTGGATTCCTGAAGGGTTTAAATCAAAAGAGCTTAGCCGCTATCAAATGGCTGCGACCGATAAAATGGTTGAAAGTCAGCTTTTCAGTGATGGACTGTTTAACTTTTCGGTTTATATCGCGGAAAAAGATGAGCATTCATTGAAAGGGCAGCTGGTGCGTCAAGGGCGTAGAACCTTGCACAGCTTAGTGATTGGCGATAAAGAGATCTCTGTGGTTGGTGACATTCCGCCGGCAACTGCAAAACGTATTGCTCAGTCAGTTACATTTAATAAATCGGTACAAGCGCAATGATGACCGCGCTGGCGACCGTTAGCTCGGTTGAACAAAAAGGTAAGCAATACTTTGTTCAATTGAGCTGCGAACAACAAACCAGTTGTAGCAGCTGTTCTTCTCAAAAAAACTGCGGTACGGGTATTGTGACCAAGGCTGTTGGCAATAAATCTTTGTTTTGGCAGCTTAAAACCAAAAGCTTAGTCAAAGCTGGACAAATCGTAGAAATTGGCTTTCCAGAAAAAAGCCTACTTCAGTCGGCGGCGATTGTTTATCTCATCCCACTTTTTATGTTGATGATTGGTGCTGGTTTTGGGCAACTCTTGTTACAACCCTTACTCCAGGGCGGCGAGGGCATTGTTATCTTAAGTGCAGCACTGTTTACTGCTGGTGGGATTGCCTTAGCGAAGCGGTTAGCCAAACCCATGGAAGACAAATCCAAGCAAGAAGTCGTCTTGATTCGAATCCTAGGTGAGTCTCTCGTCTAATTTATGATGCTTCTTGCCCTTAAATTGGGTAGAATCTGCCAACTTGATTGAAATGCCGCCACCAATGCTGACTGTAGATTGGACGCGTCGCGGCTTTCTTATTATCCCTATTCAAAGAGTTTAGTCACACCAAGCCTATGAAGCACATTCGTAATTTTTCGATTATCGCCCACATCGACCACGGTAAGTCGACCCTTTCTGACCGCTTAATCCAAGTTTGTGGAGGATTAAGTGAACGTGAGATGGCAGCTCAAGTCCTCGATTCTATGGATATAGAACGCGAGCGTGGTATTACAATTAAAGCGCAGAGTGTGACTTTAGATTACAAAGCTAAAGATGGTGAAACTTACCAACTTAACTTTATCGACACTCCTGGACACGTAGACTTCTCTTACGAAGTATCTCGTTCTCTAGCGGCTTGTGAAGGCGCACTACTTGTAGTGGATGCTGGCCAAGGTGTTGAAGCACAAACTCTAGCAAACTGTTACACAGCAATCGAAATGGAACTGGAAGTAGTGCCAATCTTGAACAAGATTGACCTACCAGCTGCTGAACCAGAACGTGTTGCTGAAGAAATCGAAGAGATCGTTGGCATCGATGCGATGGAAGCGACTCGCTGTTCTGCGAAAACAGGTTTGGGTGTTGATGATGTTCTAGAAAACATCGTGACGGCAATCCCGCCACCGGAAGGTGATCCTGAAGCGCCTCTACAAGCGTTGATCATTGACTCTTGGTTCGATAACTACCTTGGCGTAGTTTCTTTGGTTCGTATCAAAAACGGTAAGCTGAAGAAGAACGATAAGATCAAAGTAATGTCGACAGACCAAGTATGGGGTGTTGACCGTCTAGGTATCTTCACGCCTAAGCAAATCGATACTACAGAGCTAAATACTGGCGAAGTAGGTTGGGTTGTTTGTGGTATTAAAGACATCCTAGGTGCACCAGTTGGTGATACGTTGACGCTTGCAAAAGGCGGCAGCACTGAACGTCTACCTGGTTTCCAAAAAGTGAAGCCTCAGGTATACGCTGGTCTATTCCCTGTATCATCTGATGACTACGAAAACTTCCGTGACGCGTTAGGCAAATTAAGCCTGAACGATGCATCACTGTTCTTTGAACCAGAAAGTTCAGCAGCACTTGGTTTTGGTTTCCGTTGTGGCTTCTTAGGAATGCTTCACATGGAGATCATCCAAGAGCGTCTAGAGCGTGAATACGACCTAGACCTAATCACAACTGCTCCAACAGTAGTGTATGAAGTTGTAAAAACAGATAAAACGGTTCTTTACGTTGATAGCCCGGCTAAACTGCCAGCGGTTAATGACCTAGAAGAAATTCGTGAGCCAATTGCACGCTGTAATATTCTGGTACCTTCGGATTACCTAGGTAACGTAATCACACTGTGTGTTGAGAAGCGTGGCGTACAAGTAGACATGGTCTACCACGGTAACCAAGTTGCTGTGACGTACGATCTTCCTATGGCAGAAGTAGTTCTAGACTTCTTCGACCGTCTGAAGTCAACGTCTCGCGGCTATGCATCATTGGATTACAACTTCCAACGTTACGAGCCATCAAACATGGTACGTGTAGACGTACTGCTGAATGGCGAAACAGTTGATGCACTAGCTATCATTACGCACAAAGATATTGCTCAGTCTCGTGGTCGTCTACTGGTAGAGAAGATGAAAGAATTCATCCCTCGTCAGATGTTCGATATCGCGATTCAAGCAGCGATTGGTAACCACATCATTGCTCGTTCTACAGTGAAACAACTGCGTAAGAACGTAATCGCAAAATGTTACGGTGGTGATATCAGTCGTAAGAAGAAACTTCTTAAGAAACAAAAAGAAGGTAAGAAGCGTATGAAGCAGATCGGTAACGTTGAACTGCCTCAAGAAGCTTTCCTTGCAATCCTTCACGTTGGAAAAGACTAGGTATCAATCGCACTAACTATCTGCTGAATATTACTGGTTAAAATCGTTTATTTCTTTGTTGCAAAGATTGCAATTAGGCCCACTAGTCACTGCACTTTGCGCCTCGAACTAAACGATTTTTCCTGCGTAATCTTCCCAGCATTTAGTCAGCATGATTGATACAAATTAGAAATATTAAGCAGAGTGAAAGAGTTATGCTCTTTCACTTTCGTTATTTTTAAAGAAATGAAATTTAAGGGATATCAATGGCTAATACATTTTCGCTTATCTTAGTGATCGTAACTCTAGTGACCGGCATTGTATGGGCGTTGGAAAAGTTTGTGTGGGCGAAGAAGCGCCAGCAAAAGCTTGCTGACGTTGAAGCACAATCGAATGGCCTAGACGCTGAAACTAGCGCAAAAGTTACGGCTCAACCTTGGTGGGTTGAGAACAGTGTGTCCATTTTCCCGGTAATTGCATTTGTTTTGATCTTGCGTTCATTCATCTATGAACCGTTTCAAATCCCTTCTGGCTCGATGATGCCAACCCTTTTGGTTGGTGATTTCATCTTGGTAGAGAAGTACGCGTACGGTCTAAAAGACCCAGTATGGCGCACTCAATTGGTAGAAACAGGCAAGCCAGAACGCGGTGACTCAATCGTATTTAAGTACCCACCTCAGCCAAACATCGACTACATTAAGCGTGTTGTTGGTATGCCAGGTGACACGATTCGCTACAGCAGTCGTAAAGAGATCTGCATTCAGGCGAAGGGTACAAGTAGCTGTGAACCAGTGAAACTAAGTAATGTTGAAGAGAGCCAATTTATTCAAGATGGTGTGCCTCTGATTCAGCTGAACGAACAGCTTGGAGACGTAGAACACCAGATTTTAGTTAACCCATTGCGCCGCGATCGTGTGCAAGCATATCAGCCTCGCAATGGTGTTAACGAATGGGTCGTTCCAGAAGGCCAGTACTTTGTGATGGGTGATAACCGTGACAACAGTGCCGATAGCCGTTACTGGGGCTTTGTCCCTGAAGCAAACCTTGTTGGTAAGGCCGTTGCTATTTGGATCAGCTTCGAATTCGAACGCGGTTCAGACAGTGTACTTCCAACATGGATTCCTACTGGTGTGCGTTTTAATCGCATCGGTGGGATTCATTAATCGATCACATAACACATCGAGAGAGCATGAATTCTCCAATTGATAAACTAGAGAGAAAGATTGGCTATCAGTTTAATGATGCCGATCTTATCCACTTGGCGCTGACTCACCGCAGCGCCGCAGGTAAACATAACGAACGTCTTGAGTTTCTGGGCGATTCAATTTTAAGTTTTGTTATCGCTGATGATCTTTACCACCGTTTTCCTAAGGTAAACGAAGGTGATATGAGCCGCATGCGCGCAACATTAGTACGTGGTCATACATTGGCAGAACTAGGTCGTGAATTCGAACTAGGAGATTACTTAAAATTAGGTCCAGGTGAGTTGAAGAGTGGCGGTTTCCGTCGTGATTCTATTCTAGCGGATGCGGTTGAAGCGGTCATCGGCGCTGTCTATTTAGATAGTGATACCGAGACGGTTCGCGGCATTATTTTAAGCTGGTACCAATCTCGCCTAGATGCTATTCAGCCTGGAGTATCTCAAAAAGATCCGAAAACTCGCCTACAAGAGTTTTTGCAAGGTCGAAGAAATCCTCTACCTGTCTACACAGTGACTAATATTAAAGGTGAAGCACACAACCAAGAGTTTACGGTTGAGTGTGAAGTGGCAGGTGTGGATAAACCTGTTATCGGTAAAGGCACTAGCCGCCGCAAGGCAGAACAAGCGGCTGCTGAAACAGCATTAGAGCAACTAAGCAATGTCTGATAACAACCAAGATTTCGATATCGATGCATTCTTTTCATCTGATAGCAAAAAAACAGGCCTACCGGAAAACCAACACTGTGGCTTCATCGCTATTGTCGGTCGCCCAAATGTAGGTAAGTCGACGCTTCTGAACCATATTCTGGGTCAGAAGATTTCTATTACATCACGTAAACCACAGACGACACGTCACCGTATTATGGGCGTTGAAACTGAGGGTGATTACCAAGCGATCTTTGTTGATACTCCTGGACTTCATATTGAAGAAAAGCGTGCCATCAACCGCTTGATGAACCGTGCGGCGAACAGCTCATTGAGTGATGTAAACCTAGTATTCTTCCTTGTCGATGGTACTCACTGGACTGACGACGATGAGATGGTTCTGAACAAACTGAAGAAGACTGACTTCCCAGTTGTACTTTGCATCAACAAAGTAGATAACGTTCAAGACCGTACTAACGTGATGCAGCACATGATGGAAGTCTCTAAGAAGATGGACTTCATTGATGTAGTGCCAATCTCAGCGAAGCAAGGTAAAAATATTGATGTACTGCGTAAGCACGTACGTGAACATTTACCTAAAGCGACACACCACTTCCCTGAAGAATACGTGACTGATCGCTCGCAACGTTTTATGGCCTCTGAAATTATCCGTGAAAAGCTAATGCGCTTTACGGGTGACGAGCTACCTTACTCGGTAACGGTTGAAATCGAACGTTTCGATTACAACCCAGATAACGATGGCTTCCACATCAATGCACTGATTCTTGTTGAGCGTACAGGCCAGAAGAAAATGGTGATTGGTAAAGCGGGCGAGAAGATCAAAACGATTGGTCGTGAAGCGCGTATCGATATGGAAGAGCTATTCGGCCGTAAGGTTTACCTAGAGACTTGGGTCAAGGTTAAATCTGGCTGGGCTGATGATGAGCGTGCACTTCGCTCGTTAGGCTACATCGACGATCTATAATATATTGAACGTCACTTTCTGAGATTAAGAAAGTTGAACTGAAGATAAATCCAAGAGAGAGTGCGAACTCTCTCTTTTTGTATCTGTAATAAGGGTAAGTGATTGAGCGAAGGGTTACAGCGATGCTTTGTGTTGCACCGTCGACCATACAGTGAGTCGAGCCTGATCTTGGACGTCTTCAGCGAAGAGTTCGGTCGGGTGACGTTGATGTCTAAAGGCGCTCGCAGCAAGCGTTCCAATTTGAAAGGTGCATTACAACCTTTTACGCCGCTATTGCTTAAGTGGTCTGGTAATGGTTCGATGAAAACCTTACGCCAAGCTGAACCCATCAGCTTGGGGCTCCCTCTCGCCGGTATTAATCTGTATTCAGGCATGTACGTGAACGAGCTTATCGGTCGGGTATTGATGGCGGAAGTACCGATGCCTGCACTTTTTCACGACTATCTTCATGCTTTAACAGAGCTGGCGCATAATGATAATCCTGAGCCAGCACTGCGTCGCTTTGAGCTGGCTCTATTATCTGCTATGGGTTACGGCGTCGACTTTTTACACTGCGCGGGCACTGGCGAAGCGATTGATCCGAGCATGACTTATCGCTATCGAGAGCAGAAAGGTTTCATCGCTTCAGTACGTCGAGATAACCTGACTTTTATGGGCGATGAACTTATTGCAATCAGCGAACGTAGGTTTATCACTAAAGAGCAGTTAAAAGCGGCAAAACGCTTTACACGCATAGCCTTAAAGCCGTATCTTGGCGGCAAACCATTAAAAAGTAGAGAGCTATTTATGCCAACAATAGCCCTCTCCAGAGCACGGAGTATTGGAAAATGAGCTCAATCCTTTTAGGCGTTAATATCGACCATATTGCAACACTACGTAATGCACGTGGTACTAAATACCCAGATCCAGTACACGCAGCTGAAATCGCTGAACGTGCTGGTGCAGATGGCATTACTATTCACCTGCGTGAAGACCGTCGTCACATCGTTGATCGCGATGTGCGTATTCTGGCTGAAACACTTCAAACTCGCATGAACTTGGAGATGGCCGTAACGGACGAGATGGTTCAAATTGCACTCGATACTAATCCTGAGTTTGTTTGTCTGGTTCCAGAGAAGCGTGAAGAGCTAACTACTGAAGGTGGCTTGGACGTGGTTGGTCAACTTGAAAAGATCAAAGCTGCGACGGAAAAACTGTCTGCTGCTGGCATTAAGGTGTCTCTGTTTATCGATGCTGACCGTGAGCAAATCGACGCAGCAAAAGCGTGTGGCGCACCGTTCATTGAACTGCACACTGGCCATTATGCGGATGCTAAAACAGAAGAAGACCAACAAGACGAGCTGAAAAAGATTGCTGCAGGCGCAAGCTACGCGGACGATCTTGGTATCACAGTTAATGCGGGTCATGGTCTGACTTACCACAACGTCGCCCCAATTGCGGCTCTTCCTGAGATCTACGAGCTGAACATCGGTCACTCGATCATGGGACGTGCAGTGTTTGATGGTTTGAACAAAGCCGTTGCAGACATGAAAACTGTGATGGAAACAGCACGCAACAACGCTTAGTTTTCTAAACCGTAAGCGTTAAGTCGTAAGCTACGAATTAGTAGAATTAATAGATAGAAGTTTAGTAGTAGGGTAAGCATGGCTGTTGTTGGATTAGGTACAGATATCGCAGAAATTGAACGTGTTGAAAAGGCATTGTCACGAAGTGGTGACGCTTTTGCTCAGCGTATTTTGACCGATTCTGAATTTGAAGTATTCCAGCAACTGAAGCAAAAAGGGCGTTACCTTGCAAAACGTTTTGCTGCCAAAGAAGCAGCATCTAAGGCGTTAGGCACGGGTATCGCGCTGGGTGTGACCTTCCACGACTTTGAGATTTCAAACGATGAGCATGGCAAGCCAGTTCTGATCCTGCATAAAAAAGCGCGTGAAATCGCAGAGGCGAACGGCACAACATCGATTCATCTGACTATCTCGGATGAGCGTCACTACGCAGTGGCAACGGTGTTACTCGAATCGTAAACAGATTATCGCGACTTTATATCTAGTGCTCTTGGCTCTAGACAGAAAAAAGCAGAGCTCATGAGCTCTGCTTTTTTATTAGCGGGTAAATCCTCTAACGAATACTGGTGAGTAACAAGTGCCCGCTAGGTCTTCGCCGGTTTCAAGTAATGAATCGCGGTTGCTTGAACCTTATCTAACTCATCCTGAAGCTCGAAAAGCTCAGGTTCAATGTCTTCAACAGAAGTACCAGAACGCAGCTCTTTCTCTATCGTCGCACAGACCGATTTTAGCCTTGGTACACCGCTGTACGAGCTGCTGCCATGCATCTTGTGGATGATGTGTATCAGCTCTTCAACTGGGTAGTCACTGTCTTCTATCGCTTTGTCTGCTGCCTCATAAACCTCTGGAATAAAGTCTACGAGCATTTGCAGCATATCGCGTGCGAGGTCTTCTTTATTAGCGGCTTGTTTCATCGCAGCTTGCCAATCAATGATGATGTTTGTGTGCACGCTGGCTTCATTTTCTGACACTGGAGCGTTGTCGACTTCAGCAGAGACCGCTGGGTGGTCTGGATCTATTTTTTCGATGAGCTCAACCTCAGAGGTCGAGCTCCAATGAATCAGAACCTGCTGTAAAACATGCTCTTCAATAGGTTTGGTTAGGTAGTCATCCATGCCCGCTTCAAGCAGTCGATCTCGTTCGCCAATCATTGCATGTGCGGTCACGGCAATTACAGGTGTATTCGCATTGTTCGCCAGTTTTTTGATGTTCTGACAAGCGGTTACACCGTCCATCTGTGGCATTTGAATATCCATGAAGATGATATCAAATGGCGTCTCTGTCGCTTTGTCTATCGCCTGCTGACCACTGGTACAACTGATGACGGTTTCTACACGCTCTTTAAGCAGCGCGGTAATCAACTTAAGGTTGGCTGGGTTGTCGTCTACTGCCATCACAGTAAGCGGTAACTTCTCTTCAGAATGCGTTTCAATCGCTGGTGCAATCAAGGTAGGTGCCTGATTCGATACCAGAGTTTGCAGCAACTTCTTACGAGAAAGAGGCTTGGTGATGCACTGAACATCGACCTCTTTCATTAGTTGCTCACCCAACGCTAGCTCGGTACTTGGTGTACCAATAATCACGTTTTGAGCAATCTTCTTCGCACCGATCGCCCAACCACTCACAGTATCAAATTGATACTCTTGGTTGGCGGCTAGGTTAAGCAGAACGTAGTCATACGAGGTCGTCTCATCTGGCATCACCGAACGATACGTTACCACTAAGCCTTCTTGGGTTAGGATTTGCTGAGTAATCGATGCCGCTTGCATGTTTGGCTCGATAAGCAGCAGTTGTTTGTCTTGCAGACACTGCGTCTCAATCAGCTCTGTCATCGGCATATCAGTCGTTGATAGTCTCAAGGTGAACCAGAAGGTAGAGCCTTGGTGAAGACGACTGGTTAGGCTGATCTCTCCGCCCATTTGGCTGACCAGTTTTTGGGTGATAACCAGACCTAAGCCTGTACCGCCGTAACGACGAGAGATACTTGCATCGGCTTGGCTGAAAGCTTGGAAAAGCTGAGCTTGTTGACGCTCAGAAATACCAATACCCGTATCGCGAACCATGAATTGTAGCTCGATGTTGTCTTCACTTTGTGAGCGAAGCTCAACGCTGATATCAATGTTGCCGCGTTCGGTAAACTTGATTGAGTTACCAACAAGGTTGGTTAGGATCTGCTGAATACGCAGTGGATCGCCCACCACACCTGGCGGTACTTTAGGGTCGATCTTCAGTGTCAGTTCTAGGCCTTTCTCATGAGCGTTGGTTGCTTGAAGGTTTACTACCTCTTCAAGGCTAGCTTGGAATTCAAATGGGATGTTCTCTAGGGCTAATTTACCGGCTTCAAGTTTCGAGAAGTCCAAGATATCGTTGATGATGCTAAGCAGGTTGTTTGCCGAGCGTTCAATGGTTTGCAGGTAATCGGTTTGACTGTTCGATAGGTGAGTCTTGAGCATTTGACGAGTAAAGCCAATCACACCGTTCAGCGGCGTTCTCAATTCGTGAGACATATTCGCTAAGAACTCAGACTTAACACGAGCCGCTTCTTGAGCGCGTTTCTTCGCGATGTCTAACTCAACGTTTTGAATCTCAAGCTGTTCAAGAGTTTCACGCAAATCTGATGTGGCCTGGTCGATACTGTGCTGCATCTCGACGTGATACTCTGATAGCGATACCGCCATCGCATTGATACCGTTTTTCAGCGAGTCTAGCTCACCATGCATCTTACCTTCGATACGCACATCTAGGTGACCTCGACGAATTCGGTCGACCATGTTTTTCATGTGTGTGATCGGTTGAGTGACATCGTGCATTAAGCGGAACGCAAACACACCCGATAAACCAAGCCCGAGAATCAACACTAAGAATGCAGAGAACACTTCTTGATATTGCTGCAATCGAAGTGATGAAAGATCTAATTCAATCGCAATGTAGCCGATCGCTTGATTAGCTTGAGACTGACCGTTGGCTGAATTGATGTACTGGCCTTCGGCGATGATAGGTGTCCGCAGGATCAGCGTATTATCGAGAAGGTTCGATGAGCTTAAATGCGGGATCGGTTTATCTTTGGGGTAGGTCAGGCTTTCAAAATCGGGGTGGAAGTTTGAGGTTACAAACAACTCATGACGCTCATCAAACACCGCGATACTGCGCACTAGCTTAGAATTCTTTCGATGCGCATAGCTAATAAGCTGACGAACAGACTCTCGACTTTCGAGCTTCATGCCTGATTCACTCGCAATCGCAAGTGGCTCAATGATGCTAGTACCAGTGTTAACCACTTGACCTTCAAGGTCTTGATAGCGGTTAAATGAGAAAAATGCACTCAATAGCAACCCAATAATCAGGGTTGGAGCTAGAGTTAAGGTAATTACACGGGCTCTTAAGCCATATCTGGTCATGTTCTTTAATTACATCGAGGTCTGGATATGGGAAAATAACGCACACAATGGCGGTTAAGTGAACGGTAAGCTTAATCAAAGCCGTGACGTTCGACAATGATTCCAAGACATAATAGTGAGTCCTGGATACCAATTACTTATTAAAAGATACATTAGGCACAAGCAATGGCACGTTTTTTCCAACCAAAAAAGAAAACTCAACTCGAGACCAAGCATCAATCGGTTTTGGTTGAACGAATGGATCACAATGGCGCTGGCATCGCTTATCAAAAGAATAAACCGGTTTTCATTGATGGCGCATTGCCCGGTGAGCAGGTGGTTATTCAACTTACTGAGAGCAAAAGTAAGTTTTCGCGAGCTAAGCTCATCAAGTTATTGAAGCCGAGCGAGCAGCGTTTAAAGCCGTTTTGTAAGCACTTTAATCAGTGTGGTGGTTGTCACCTTCAACACCTCGGTTACTCTTCTCAGGTTGAGCATAAATCGCAATCTCTGACGCACCTTATGAGCCAATACCAAACAGCTAACACTGAAGTTGCACAACCTATTGTCGGTGATGAAACCGGTTATCGACGTCGTGCACGTATCAGCCTATTTGTTGATAAGAAGACACAGCAGCTTCAGTTTGGTTTCCGTAAGAAGCAGAGTAAGCAGATTGAAAACATTACCGACTGTGCCGTGCTTGATCCTCGCCTCAATGTATTGCTGCCAAAACTGAAAAATTTACTGAACACTTTCAACAGCCTTACGTCTTTAGGACACGTTGAATTGGTGTTGGGCGATACTGGCCCTGTTATGGTGCTACGTCACCTTAAGCCTTTGGTTGAAAAAGATGAGCAAGCGCTGATTGCGTTAGCAAAAGAAGAAGGCGCTACGCTGTATTCGATGCCTGAAACCGATAAGTTGGTTCGCTTAGTCGGCGATACACCTTCTTACAGCGAAACTGGCGTGACGTTACCGTTTGAGCCAAACCACTTTATCCAAGTAAACCAGAAAGTGAATCAGCAGATGGTGGCTCAAGCGATTGAGTGGCTAGAGCCTCAAGCGGATGAGCGAGTACTAGACCTGTTTTGTGGTTTAGGTAACTTCAGTTTACCTATCGCTCAACAATCGGCGTTTGTGGTTGGTGTAGAAGGCGTTGATGAAATGGTTCAGCAAGCCACATCTAATGCAGCGTTAAACCAGTTAAGCAATACGGAATTTTACCAAGCTAACCTTGAAGAAGACTTATCTTCACAGCCTTGGGCAAAAGAGAAGTTCGATAAAGTATTGCTTGACCCGGCACGTGCGGGAGCTAGTGGGATCGTTGATCAAATTTCAGCGTTAGGAGCGAAGCGTGTGGTTTATGTTTCGTGTAATCCTGCTACTCTAGCTAGAGATTCTGAGAGCTTAGAAAAACAAGGTTATCAATTAGCCAAACTGGGTATGTTGGACATGTTCCCACACACCAGTCATCTAGAATCGATGGCTCTCTTTATCAAGGCTTAGAGGCCCTTAAACAAGGCTTCAAATGAATCACAAAGGCGCAGGGAAGCCTGCGCTGATATCAATATGGTCGAACTAACTTGGAACCAGTTAGTCATATTGAATTGGGTATAAAACATAATAACTAGGAAGGCATGATGGTTGCGGTACGAAGCGCACATTTAAACCCAAGCGAACAGTTTGAGCTAGAAAGTTGGATTGCGTCATTGAATCAAGACGCAAAAACCTCGAATAAACTGATTAAAGTTTATCGTCACTGTGAAGAACTTTTAAAAGATCACGAGCAAGCATCGCTCTTGCTTTGGCGTGGCCGTGAGATGATCGAAATCTTGGTCACCTTGTCCATGGACCGTGCCACTTTAATTGCAGCGCAACTTTTCCCCGTCGTCTCTAGCGGCGTTTTTGAGCGCGAAGCATTTGAAGAAAGCTACGGTAAAGAAACCGTAAAGTTGATCGATGGCGTTGAAGAAATGGCGGCCTTAGGCCAGTTAAACGTGACTCTTGAAGGCAGTGCTGCCTCGGGTCAAGTTGATAACGTTCGCCGTATGTTACTGGCTATGGTCGACGACTTCCGCTGCGTAGTCATCAAACTCGCTGAACGAATCTGTAACCTTATTGAGGTGAAAAAAGCGCCTGATGCTGTGCGTCGCGCGGCAGCAAAAGAGTGTTCTAACATCTACGCTCCGCTCGCTAACCGTTTAGGTATTGGTCAGCTTAAGTGGGAAATCGAAGATTACGCGTTCCGCTACCAACAGCCAGACACCTACAAGCAGATTGCTAAACAGCTGTCTGAACGTCGCATCGTACGTGAACAATACATTAAAGATTTCGTTGATGACTTAACGGCGGAAATGAACCGTTCAAGCATCAATGCAGAAGTCAGCGGTCGACCAAAACACATCTACAGCATCTGGCGTAAAATGCAGAAGAAAGGCTTGGACTTCGATGAGCTTTTTGACGTACGAGCAGTACGTATTATCGCTGACCAGCTGCAAGACTGTTACGCCGGCCTTGGGGTGGTACACACTAAATACAAGCACCTCCCGAGCGAATTTGATGACTATGTGGCGAACCCTAAGCCAAATGGTTACCAGTCGATTCATACCGTAGTACTTGGCCCTGAAGGCAAGACCATTGAGATTCAGATCCGTACTAAGCAAATGCACGAAGACTCTGAGCTTGGTGTGGCGGCGCACTGGAAGTACAAAGAAGGAGCTTCAAGCGGCCGTAGTGGCTACGATGAGAAAATCACTTGGTTGCGTAAACTTATCGACTGGCAAGAAGAGATGTCGGACTCTGGCGAGATGCTGGATGAGGTACGTAGCCAAGTCTTCGATGACCGTGTATACGCATTTACTCCACGTGGTGACGTGGTCGACTTACCAATGGGCGCAACCCCGTTGGATTTCGCCTACCACATCCACTCGATGGTCGGACACCGCTGTATCGGTGCCAAAGTAGCGGGGCGTATCGTACCGTTCACTCATAAACTATCGATGGGCGATCAAGTTGAGATCATCACGCAGAAAGAGCCGAACCCATCTCGTGACTGGTTAAATCCAACCACAGGTTTTGTTCATTCTGGTCGAGCTCGAGCAAAAATCAACGCTTGGTTCCGCGCACAAAGCCGTGAGAAAAACCTAGAAGCGGGTCGTGATATCCTGGAAGTTGAGCTAGCGAAAGTAGGCGCAACCCTAAAAGATGCTGATCAATACGCACTAAAACGCTTTAACGTGAATACGCCAGACGAACTCTATGCAGGTATTGGTAGTGGCGACTTGCGTATTAACCAAGTGGTTAATCACATCAATGCGCTAGTGAATAAGCCAACGGCGGAAGAAGAAGACAAGAAAGCGCTAGAGAAACTGCTTGAGTCGGAAAACAAGCCGGCACAACAGAGTCGTCCGAAGAAAGATGCGGTAGTGGTTGAGGGCGTTGATAACCTAATGACGCACCTAGCGCGTTGCTGTCAGCCAATCCCAGGTGATGTGATTAAAGGTTACATCACTCAAGGTCGTGGTATCTCAGTGCACCGCGCTGACTGTGAACAGCTAGGCGAGCTAAGCGTGCATGCGCCAGAACGTATCATTGATACCGTTTGGGGTAATGGCTTTGTCGGCTCATACATCCTAACGCTGCGTGTTGAAGCGCTAGAACGTAATGGCTTGTTGAAAGACATCACCTCACTGTTCTCGAACGAGAAGATCAGTGTGACGACAATGAAGAGCCGCATCGACTACAAGCGTCAGCTATCGGTAATGGATTTCGATTTGGAAGTGACCAATATTGAAATTCTGAGTCGCGTTACCAGCCGAGTAGAACAAATCAAAGATGTTATGTCAGTCAAAAGGTTGGGGTAGGCCAAAATACTATCCACGTCATTCCCTACAGTGAGGGACGAACGTGATAGGGAATCTCGCCAAGCGGTTTGAGATCCCCAACTCGCTCATACTTCACTCTTGGAGATGACGAAAAATAGAAAGGTGAGTGGTTTTGGCTGCTCACCTTTTTTAGTTTTAAGAAAAGAATTAGATTAAAACAATCAAACAGAATAATAGGAAAGCACCATGAGCCACCCGATTGAACAACTAGAACAAATTATGACTAAGCTGCGCGATCCAGAAGGTGGCTGTCCTTGGGATTTAAAACAAAATTTTGAAACAATTGTCCCGCATACTATCGAAGAGACGTACGAAGTGGTGGATGCGATTCACAACAAAGATTGGCCGAACCTACAAGAAGAGTTGGGTGACTTGTTGTTTCAGGTGATCTTCTATAGCCAGTTAGCGAAAGAACAGGGGTTGTTTGAGTTCTCTGATGTGGTTGATGGCATTAACGAAAAGCTAACACGCCGCCATCCGCATGTGTTTTCTGATACCGAGTTTGCGAGCGATGAAGAAATTAATGCCAACTGGGAAGCTGAAAAAGCCAAAGAAAAAGCTCAGGCAGGCAAAACTCAAGAAAGTATTCTAGACTCAATACCAAACTCTCTACCTGCGCTTTCACGTGCTACAAAGATTCAAAAACAGGTAGCGAAATATGGCTTTGATTGGGACTCTATTGGCCCAGTGGCTAATAAGGTTTTAGAGGAAGTCGATGAGGTGCTGGAAGAGGCACTTCAAGTGACGCCAAATGAAGATTTGGTTGAAGAAGAGTTGGGAGACTTGCTGTTTGCGACGGTCAATTTGGTACGACATTTAGGTAAAAACCCAGAATCGGCACTCAATAAAGCCAATCTCAAGTTTTCGCGTCGCTTTAAAGGGGTGGAACAAAAAGTTCGTCAGCAAGATAAAAATTTGACCGATTTTTCACTACAACAGCTTGATTCCATGTGGGGTGAAGTCAAAGTGGCGGAGAAAAGATAACCAAAGCTTTTATCATGAATTGATTTGAAGCAAAAAATAAAAAATAGCAGTGTGATAGATTTCACGTTGTGGCGATAAGGGGCTTCTGGTATATTTTCATCCCGTCCAGAAGTAGTCCATTTCCCTCATTCAACCAATTTCAGGTTAAACATGACGACAAATTACATTTTTGTTACTGGCGGGGTTGTATCCTCTCTAGGTAAAGGTATTGCTGCAGCATCTCTTGCGGCTATTTTAGAAGCTCGTGGTCTTAAAGTGACTATGATGAAGCTTGACCCTTACATCAACGTTGATCCAGGCACTATGAGCCCGACTCAGCACGGTGAAGTGTTCGTTACGGAAGATGGCGCTGAAACAGACCTTGACCTTGGTCACTATGAGCGATTCATTCGCACCAAGATGACTAAGCGTAACAACTTCACTGCAGGTCGTGTTTACTCAGACGTACTAGCAAAAGAGCGTCGCGGTGATTACCTAGGTGCAACTATTCAGGTTATCCCACACATCACTAACTCTATCAAAGAGCGTGTAATTTCTGGCGCAGCTGGCCACGATATCGCGATCGTTGAAGTTGGTGGTACGGTTGGTGATATCGAATCTCTACCATTCATGGAAGCGATTCGTCAGCTAGCAGTAGAACTAGGCCGTGAACGCGCAATGTTCATGCACCTTACTCTAGTGCCATACCTAGCAGCTGCGGGCGAAGTGAAAACTAAGCCAACGCAACACTCTGTAAAAGAGCTACTGTCTATTGGTATTCAGCCAGACATCCTAGTTTGTCGTTCAGACCGCAACATTCCTTCGAACGAGCGTAAGAAAATTGCTCTGTTCTGTAATGTGCAAGAAAATGCAGTTATTTCTATGCGCGATGTTGACTCTATCTACAAGATCCCTCAGCTTATTAAAGCTCAAGGTACTGATGAACTTGTATGTAAGCGTTTCGGCATCACAGCTCCAGAAGCAGACCTGTCTGAATGGGAACAAGTAATTTACGAAGAAGCTAACCCAACGGGTGAAGTGACGATTGGTATGGTTGGTAAGTACATTGAACTACCAGACGCATACAAATCAGTAAATGAAGCGCTAAAACACGCGGGCTTGAAAAATCGCCTAAGCGTTAATATTAAATACGTAGATTCACAAGACGTTGAGTCTCGTGGCGTAGAAGTTTTAGAAGGCCTAGATGCAATCCTAGTTCCTGGTGGCTTTGGTGACCGTGGTGTTGAAGGTAAGATTCTTGCTGCTCAATACGCTCGTGAAAACAAAGTACCGTACTTAGGTATCTGTCTAGGTATGCAAGTAGCACTTATCGAGTACGCTCGTAACGTTGCGAAAATGGAAGGGGCACACTCTTCTGAATTCTGTACTGAAACTAAGTACCCAGTTGTTGGTCTTATCACTGAGTGGACTGATGGCGAAGGTAAAGTTGAAGAGCGTACAGAAACATCTGACCTTGGCGGCACAATGCGTCTTGGTTCACAGCTTTGTCACCTAGCGAAAGGGACGAAAGCTTACGAATTATACGGTAGCGCGACGATCCATGAACGTCACCGTCACCGTTACGAAGTGAACAACAATCTTCGTCCACAAATCGAAAAAGCGGGCCTAAAAGTATCGGGTCTATCTGCGGACAAGAAACTGGTTGAAGTTATTGAGAACCCGAACCACCCATGGTTCGTTGCTGCTCAATTCCACCCAGAGTTCACTTCAACACCTCGCGATGGTCACCCATTGTTTGCAGGTTTCGTTAAAGCGGCTGGTGAGTTCCAGCGCGGCGAGTTAGAGAAGTAAAAAGGAATACAGGTAGCTGCGTAAGTTGTGCTGCTACCTTTAAATTTGACATTTATATATTCAACGAGAAGGAAACATTCAATGTCTAAGATCGTTAAAGTTCTAGGTCGTGAAATCATCGATTCACGTGGTAACCCAACTGTAGAAGCTGAAGTACACCTAGAAGGCGGTTTCGTAGGTATGGCTGCTGCTCCATCTGGCGCATCTACTGGTTCTCGCGAAGCTCTTGAGCTACGTGACGGCGACAAATCACGTTTCCTAGGTAAAGGTGTTCTTAAAGCTATTGAAGCTGTAAACGGCCCAATCGCTGAAGCTCTAGTTGGTACTGACGCTAAAGCACAAGCTGACGTTGACCAAATCATGCTTGACCTAGACGGTACTGATAACAAGTCTAAGTTCGGCGCGAACGCTATCCTAGCTGTATCTCTAGCTAACGCAAAAGCTGCTGCTGCTGCGAAAGGCATGCCTCTATACGAGCACATCGCTGAGCTAAACGGTACTGCTGGTCAGTTCTCTATGCCTCTACCAATGATGAACATCATCAACGGTGGTGAGCACGCAGATAACAACGTTGACATCCAAGAGTTCATGATCCAACCAGTTGGCGCTAAAACTCTTAAAGAAGGTCTACGTATCGGCGCTGAAGTATTCCACAACCTAGCTAAAGTTCTTAAGTCTAAAGGCTACAGCACTGCAGTTGGTGATGAAGGTGGTTTCGCTCCTAACCTTAAGTCTAACGCTGAAGCTCTAGAAGTTATCGCAGAAGCTGTTGCAGCTGCTGGTTACGAACTAGGTAAAGACGTTACTCTTGCTATGGACTGTGCAGCATCTGAGTTCTTCGACAAAGAAGCTGGCATCTACAACATGAAGGGCGAAGGTAAAACTTTCACTTCTGAAGAGTTCAACCACTACCTAGCTGAGCTAGCGAACAACTTCCCAATCGTTTCTATCGAAGACGGTCTTGACGAGTCAGATTGGGATGGCTTCAAGCACCAAACTGAACTTCTAGGCGACAAGCTTCAAATCGTTGGTGACGATCTGTTCGTTACAAACACTAAGATTCTTGCTGAAGGTATCGAGAAAGGCGTAGCTAACTCTATCCTTATCAAGTTCAACCAAATCGGTTCTCTAACAGAGACTCTAGCTGCTATCAAGATGGCTAAAGACGCTGGCTACACTGCAGTAATCTCTCACCGTTCTGGCGAAACTGAAGATGCAACTATCGCTGATCTAGCGGTAGGTACAGCTGCAGGTCAAATCAAAACTGGTTCTATGAGCCGTTCTGACCGTGTTGCTAAGTACAACCAACTTATCCGTATCGAAGAAGCTCTAGGTTCTAAAGCTCCTTACAACGGTCTTAAAGAAGTTAAAGGTCAATAATTCGTCCTATTTGGCACTGTAGCTGCGTTAACTGCAGAAGATTCACTAAGTCACATAGGAAACTATGCTCCATAGCTGAATCTTCTTTGTTGCCTTGCTACAGCACCAACTAGTTAGAATTATGCACTAATACTTTTGAATGCCTCGCTTATGCGGGGCATTTTTTTGTCTGTAGAAAACTGAATGAAAGAAGCTCTAGGCTCTAAAGCTCCTCCTTGTCACATATAAAGTTCGTCATTCCCTAGACTGACGAAGGAAGGAGTAGGGAATCTCATTGTTTTCCTGACAATGACTCCCCGACTTATTGATTCCCTGACACCACATATCTCGCACCAATAAGCTCATTATGGTATATATGTGCCTTATTCTAGTTCCTTCTTTTTCAACCGGCGAAAGGTGTTATGCGAATTTTTGCTTTAGTACTGCTCATAGTGTTTGGCTGGCTACAACACACACTGTGGCTCGGTAAAAATGGTATCTCTGATTACTACGGTGTGAACAACGAAATCCAAGTTCAACAGCAAGTAAATGAAAAGCTGCATATTCGAAATGCAGAAATGTTTGCTGAAATTGACGATCTACGCCAAGGCTTAGACGCGATAGAAGAACGCGCACGTCATGAACTTGGAATGGTCAAAGAAGGTGAAACGTTTTATCGCATCATTGGTGAGGAATCCCATTAATGTCGACTCAACTTCAAAGCGTGATTGCCGTTGTACCTGCGGCGGGCGTCGGTAGCCGAATGAAGGCAGACCGCCCTAAGCAATATCTCAAGATTCACGACAAAACAATTTTAGAGCACACCATTGAGAAATTACTGTCTCACCCACAAGTCGCTCAAATTGTCGTTGCGATCAGCGATGATGACCCATACTACCCTGATCTAGCACTCAACCTGAACCCGCAAGTGATCAGAGTGTCAGGCGGAAGCGAGCGAGCGGACTCTGTACTCTCTGCGCTAAACTATATCGCTGAGCAGCAGCTTAGTGATTGGGTAATGGTTCACGATGCGGCAAGGCCGTGTGTTCAGCTAAGTGATATCGACAAGCTAATTTCCGGCGCGATGAGCCATGATGTGGGCGCTATTTTAGCGGCTCCAGTTCGTGACACGATGAAGCGCGGTGCCCAAGGGCAGATCGAGCATACCGTTGAGCGTGCCGATTTATGGCATGCACTTACGCCGCAAATGTTCAGAGCAAAGCCTCTGTGGAAGGCATTAAGTGAGGCGTTGCAACAAGGCGCTTCAATTACTGATGAAGCCTCAGCCTTTGAATGGAAAGGTTTATCGCCCGCTTTAGTGGCAGGGCGTTCAGATAATTTTAAGATTACTCAGCCTGAAGATTTAGCGCTTGCTGAGTTCTATTTAAGTCAGAATAAGGAATAATGATGATTCGTATTGGCCATGGCTTTGATGTACATAAGTTTGGTGGTGAAGGCCCGGTAATTATTGGTGGTGTAAGCATCCCTTACGAGCAAGGTCTTATTGCACACTCAGACGGTGATGTTGCCCTTCATGCGTTGTGTGACGCTCTATTGGGTGCGATTGCTGCGGGTGATATTGGTCGTCATTTCCCTGATACCGATGACGAATGGAAAGGTGCGGATAGCCGTGAGCTACTGAAAGATGTTTACCGTCGAGTAAAAGAACAAGGTTACGTGATTGGTAATGCCGATATTACTATCATGGCGCAAGCTCCAAAGATGGCGCCTCATATAGACTCTATGTGCCAAGCTATTGCTCAAGACCTAGAAACCAGCATTAGCAATGTGAATGTAAAAGCGACAACCACTGAGCGTTTAGGTTTTACAGGTCGCAAAGAGGGCATCGCATGTGAAGCGGTGGTCCTAATTACTAAAAGTGCGTAAGCACCAACACGAAAAGAACAGCATGTCAGATATTTTATCTTCATTGGCTTATCTAAACGGTAAACCAACTGCGAAAGCAAAACTAAAAGCAAAAGCCGAACACTTTGTCGTTAATGAAGACTTGGGTTTTGAGTTTGCTGGTGAAGGCGAGCACCTAATGGTTCGTATTCGTAAAACTGGTGAAAACACGAGCTTCGTAGCAAACGAGCTGGCTAAAGCTTGCGGTGTTAAGTCGAAAGACGTGAGCTGGGCGGGTTTGAAAGACCGCCACGCTGTGACAGAGCAGTGGTTGAGCGTTCACCTACCGAAAGGTGAGCCTGACTTTTCAGGGTTCTTAGCACAATACCCAAGCATTGAAATCTTAGCGACAGCGCGACACAACAAAAAGTTACGTCCAGGCGATTTAGTTGGCAACCAATTTGAGTTGACCTTGTCTGAAGTAACGGATTGCGATGAGGTGGTCAAGCGTTTGGAAAAAGTCGCTCAAGTGGGCGTGCCAAACTACTTTGGTGCTCAGCGTTTTGGCAATGAAGGTAACAACCTATCTGAAGCTCGTCGTTGGGGCCGCGATAACGTTCGTACTCGTAACCAGAATAAGCGCAGCTTGTACCTTTCTGCTGCTCGTTCGTGGATTTACAACCTGATCCTTTCAGACCGTATTGAGCAAGATGCGTTTGCATCAGCATTGGTTGGCGATATCGTGGTGAAAGACGGTGCTCAACTGGCAGTAACAGCAGACAACATTGAAGCTGTAAACCAAGACATTGCGAACGGTTCTGCTTTGATAACTGTTGCTTTGGCTGGCGATAATGCCTTACCAACGATTGATGAGTCTCAAGCGTTAGAGCAAAAACATCTTGATTCTGAACCTGACCTAATGGCGCTGATTCGCGGTAACCGCATGCGCCATGACCGTCGTGAAGCATCGTTAAAACCAACCGATTTAACTTGGGAAGTGAACGAAGATAATGTCACTCTTAAGTTCTCTCTAGACGCAGGTTGTTTCGCAACCGCTATCGTTCGAGAGTTGGTTGAAGAAGTACACGTAGAGAGAACCTACGAGCAATAACGATTCTGCTTGGAGCTGAGTCACTTGATATTGGAATTTAAGTGACTTGGCTTAGCATGGGAACAAAAGAAAGGATACAAGATGAAGATTTTACTCAGCAATGATGATGGTGTGCACGCTCAAGGTATTCATGAGCTAGCAAATGAATTACGTGATCTTGCTGAAGTTATCATTGTGGCACCTGACCGAAATCGCTCAGGTGCTTCAAATTCATTAACTTTAGAACAACCTTTGCGCGTTCAAGAAATTGCAGAAAATACCTACACGGTACAAGGCACGCCGACCGACTGTGTGCATTTTGCGTTAAATGAACTGCTCAAGAACGATATGCCCGATCTGGTTTTAACGGGTATTAATCACGGTGCTAACCTTGGTGACGATGTGCTTTATTCAGGAACAGTCGCAGCCGCAATGGAAGGGCATTTCTTAGGCGTTCAATCGGTGGCATTTTCATTGGTGGGTAAAAAACATTTTAAGACAGCGGCAGCGATTGCTCGTCGTATCGTCGAACAACATTTAGTCAACCCAATCCCAACTAATCGCCTGTTAAACGTCAATGTGCCTGATTTGGCTTTAGAACAACTCTCTGGTACTCAAGTTACGCGCCTCGGTGCTCGTCACCATGCCGAAGATATGATTAAGCAAAAAGACCCTCGTGGTCATGATATCTATTGGCTTGGTCCTCCGGGAAAAGAACAAGATGCTGGTGAAGGTACGGACTTTTATGCGATAGAGCATGGCTTTGTATCGGTAACACCGCTACAGGTTGATTTAACGGCGCATGAGTCGTTGGGTGCGATGGCGACATGGTTAGGAGAGAAGTAAGTGAGTAATCCACAAGCAGAGCGCTTAGTTACTTTTCTGATTGAAAATGGCATTCAAGATCAGAAAGTGCTTGATGCGATTTACCAATTACCAAGAGAGAGTTTTTTGTCGCAGGCGATGTATCATCAAGCTTATGATAATAATGCGCTGCCTATTGGACAAGGGCAGACGATCTCTCAGCCGTACATCGTTGCTAAAATGACAGAGTTACTTGAACTACAACAAGATAGCCGTGTTTTGGAAATTGGCACGGGTTCTGGTTATCAAACCGCTGTACTAGCTCAACTTGTTGACCATGTGTATTCGGTTGAACGAATAAAGTCTCTACAATGGGATGCTAAACGCAGGTTGAAGCAACTCGATTTCTACAATATTTCAACCAAACATGGTGATGGCTGGCAAGGATGGTCTTCCAAGGCGCCTTTTGATGCGATTATTGTCACCGCAGCTGCAGAGTCGATTCCTCAGGCTCTTTTACAGCAGTTGAAAGATGGCGGCCGTTTATTAATCCCTGTTGGTGATGACGAACAACAATTGTTGAAGATTGTTCGCCATGGTGACGAGTTTTTATCGAGCGTGATCGAGATGGTGAGATTTGTACCTCTTGTTCCCGGTGAACTAGCTTAATAACAAGACTAATGGTGTAGGCGGGTAGAGAGTCGATGCGTTCGAAGTTGTTAAAAGTAAGTGCTTTACTACTTAGCTGTGCCCTTGTTGGGTGTGCAGCGAATTCGCCTGCGCCAGTTTCAAGCTTAAATAAAAAATACTCTTCGATTGATCGTGGCAGCTATCGCGGTAGTTACTACGAAGTGAAAAAAGGCGATACGCTTTATTTTATTGCTTATGTGACGAACAAAGACGTTAACGATTTAGTTAGTTATAACAAGCTCTCTGCTCCTTATACAATCCACCCAGGGCAGAAGCTTAAGTTGTGGCGCCCGAGCTACAGCGCACCAGTGTATGGTAAATCAACAGTGGCGGTTGCAGCAGTTGCTGCGCCTGTCGCGGCATCCACTACGTCATCGACAGCAAGTACCCCTAAAACTACGCCTAAAAAGAGTAAAAACTCTAAACCTGCGCCAACTCAAACTACGACTAAAGTGGTTAAAAAAGATCCACCAAAGAAGGTTGAACAATCCAAATCAAAGGAGTATGTTGGTTCTAAAGGTAAACAGAATGTTACACCGTCCACCAAACCAACAAGTGATAAAGTATCCAAATGGTTATGGCCAACTAAAGGGAGAGTAATCAAGAATTTCTCTGTAGGCGAACAAGGAAATAAAGGCATAGACATAGCAGGACAGCGAGGTCAGCCAATAGTATCTACTGCAGGGGGAACGGTTGTTTATTCGGGTAATGCATTACGAGGCTACGGCAATCTAGTGATTGTGAAGCATAATGATAATTACTTAAGTGCATACGCGCATAACGACCGACTATTAGTATCTGAAGGGCAAAGTGTGAAACCAGGGCAGAAGATTGCAACAATGGGAAGCTCTGGAGCCAGCAGTGTTAGGCTGCACTTTGAGATTCGTTACCAAGGTAAGTCCGTTAATCCAAAACGATATTTGCCTTAAATACAATATGCAAATAATACATATTGTATGGAGTGACATAGTCATTTAGCGACATATAAAGTTGTGATGTCATGCTAATTTCGCCAGGGGGAGGCGTTATGAGTATAAGCAATGCAGTAACCAAAGAAGAGTTCGATCTTGACCAAGCAACCACGGAACCGGAAGCTCTTGGAAAAGCAAAACGAACAGTCACTAAGAAAACCGAAGCGAAAGAAGAAGTTGAAGTTACGTCTAAAAGTTTAGATGCCACTCAACTCTACTTAGGCGAAATTGGTTTCTCACCACTACTAACCGCTGAAGAAGAAGTGCTATATGCACGTCGAGCTCTACGCGGTGATGAAGCAGCACGTAAACGCATGATCGAAAGTAACCTGCGTTTAGTGGTCAAAATTTCACGTCGTTATAGCAACCGCGGCCTTGCACTTCTCGATCTAATCGAAGAAGGCAACCTAGGTTTGATTCGCGCCGTAGAGAAGTTTGATCCAGAGCGTGGCTTCCGCTTCTCAACTTACGCGACATGGTGGATTCGTCAAACCATTGAACGTGCGTTAATGAATCAGACTCGCACTATCCGTTTGCCAATCCATGTTGTGAAAGAGCTGAACATCTACCTACGTACTGCAAGAGAGCTATCACAAAAGCTTGACCATGAACCAACGGCAGAAGAAATTGCTTCTAAGCTAGATAAGCCGGTTGGTGATGTGAGCAAGATGCTTCGTCTAAACGAAAGAGTGAGCTCTGTTGATACGCCAATTGGTGGTGACGGTGAGAAAGCGCTGTTGGATATTATTCCAGACATCAATAATTCAGATCCTGAGGTTTCAACTCAAGATAGCGATATCAAGAACTCGTTGATTTTCTGGCTTGATGAGCTGAATCCTAAGCAGAAAGAGGTGCTTGCGCGTCGCTTTGGACTACTGGGTTATGAACCGTCAACATTAGAAGAAGTGGGCCGCGAAATCAGCCTGACTCGTGAACGTGTTCGTCAAATCCAAGTTGAAGGTCTTCGCCGTCTACGTGAGATTCTTATCAAGCAAGGTCTGAATATGGAAAACCTGTTCAACGTAGAAAACGACTAATTGAACGGATGATGCTTCTCTAAATAGAAGACAAATAAAAACGCTGACTTTAAGTCAGCGTTTTTTTGTTTGTGGCTTTGGTATTTCATGCCGTCTAATCAAAATAGCAGTACGGCCATAACAAGCTACTTGGTAAGAAACTAAAGCAGCTTCTTCAAGCGGTAAAGTTCTTCTAATGCTTGGCGAGGAGTTAGATCATCAGGATCAATATTCGCTAGCGCTTGCTCTACTTCACTCGGTTCTGGGATCAGGCTCAGTTGGTTTGCGATATCGACACCGCTTGGCTTCGATGTTGGCGACTCCATACTTAACGCTTCTAACTGAGTCAGCTTCGCACGAGCATTCTTGATCACTGCTTTCGGTACGCCAGCTAAACCTGCAACCGCTAGACCATAAGATTTACTTGCAGCACCTTCTTGAACTGCGTGCATAAAGGCAATGCTATCACCATGCTCAACCGCATCTAAGTGTACGTTTGCTAAAGTTGGAAGTTGGTTAGGTAGTTCAGTTAGCTCAAAGTAGTGCGTTGCAAACAGTGTCATCGCATTGATTTGATTGGCTAGCCACTCTGCACTTGCCCAAGCCAGAGACAGGCCATCGTAAGTACTGGTACCACGACCGATTTCATCCATTAGCACAAGGCTGTTTGGTGTTGCATTGTGCAGGATATTTGCGGTTTCTGTCATCTCAACCATGAAGGTTGAACGGCCAGAAGCCAAATCATCGGATGCGCCAATACGCGTAAAGATACGGTCGATAGAGCCGATGGTTGCGCTTTCTGCAGGAACATAACAACCGATATGAGCCATCAATGCGATGAGTGCCGTTTGGCGCATGTAGGTCGATTTACCACCCATGTTGGGACCCGTGATGATCAGCATCTTACGTTGATCATTCAGGTCGATAGGGTTAGCAATGAAAGGTTCGTCCATCACTTGTTCAACAACAGGGTGACGACCGGCCTGAATTTGTACGCCAGCAGACTCTGTCATGGTTGGACGACAGTAATCAAGGGTATCTGCACGCTCAGCCAAGTTCTGTAGAACATCAAGCTGAGATACTGAAGAGGCGATATTTTGTAGGCGCTCTAGATACGGCAGTAGTAAGTCAAACAACTCTTCCCACAGCTGTTTCTCGATAGCGAGTGCTTTCGACTTAGAGTTAAGTACTTTGTCTTCGTGCTCTTTTAGCTCAGGAATGATGTAACGCTCAGCATTTTTCAGCGTTTGACGACGAACATAGTGTGGCGGCACAAGATGGCTTTGCCCACGGCTTACTTGAATGAAGAAACCATGTACGTTGTTGTAGCCAACTTTTAGCGTGTCGATGCCATGACGTTCACGCTCTTCTTGCTCAAGCTTATCAAGAAATTCAGTTGCGCCTGCTGCAAGGTCGCGCCATTCGTCTAACTCGGCATTGTAGCCTTCTGCAATCACACCACCGTCACGGATAACCACCGGTGGGTTCTCTTTGATTGCACGTTCAAGCAGCTCAGAAACCTCATCCACAGGAGAAGCATATTGAGCAAGTTGAGTTAGGTATGGGTGCTTCAGTTGCGTCAGTGTTTCAGCAAGCTCTGGCAAATATTCCATTGCTTGGCGAAGACGCGCCATATCGCGAGGGCGAGCAGAGCGAAGTGCTAATCGAGCGAGAATACGTTCGATATCACCAATCTGTTTTAAGGTTGGCTGTAGTTCTGTGAATAGAGCCAAATCTTTCATTTCACCAATTGCATCTAAGCGCTGATCGAGTGCAGATATATTGCGCATTGGTTGATGTAACCAACGCTTAAGCATACGGCTACCCATTGCTGTCGCAGTATGATCAAGTACTTCGGCAAGGGTGTTATCAGTACCACCCCCAAGATTTTGCGTGATCTCCAAATTACGACGAGTTGCAGCATCAAGGATCACCGAGTGATCTTGTTTATCCATCGTGAGTGAACGGATATGAGGGAGGGCAGTACGTTGGGTATCTTTCACGTATTGGATCAAACAACCAGCCGCACATAGACCCAGTTTCGCGCTTTCTACGCCAAAGCCAACCAGATCGCGAGTACCAAACTGCTTATTCAATTGCTGCTTAGCGGTGTCTAATTCAAATTCCCATACAGGGCGGCGGCGGTTGCCATTACGGCTTGCCATTAAATCGACGGGTTCGAAATCTTCAGGGAACAGCAGCTCACGCGGAGAGGTTCTTTGTAGCTCAGCGGCCATCGCTTCTTCTGTTTCTGGCTCGCAAAGTTGGAATCGGCCAGAGGTAATATCAAGTGTCGCATAACCGAATTTACCGTTGTGGTGATAAATGGCTGCAATTAGGTTATCAACGCGTTCAGAAAGCAAGGCTTCGTCGGTTACGGTACCCGGTGTCACGATACGCACTACTGCGCGCTCAACAGGGCCTTTTGAAAGTGCTGGATTACCAATCTGTTCACAAATTGCTACGGACTCACCAAGTTGCACTAACTTTGCAAGGTATCCTTCAACCGCATGGTATGGAACACCTGCCATCGGAATCGGTTCACCATTTGATGAGCCACGCTTAGTCAGTGAAATATCGAGGAGTTGAGAGGCTTTTTTAGCGTCATCGTAGAAAAGCTCGTAGAAATCGCCCATGCGGTAGAACAGCAGAATTTCTGGGTTTTCTGCTTTCAGTTTTAGATACTGCTGCATCATGGGAGTATGTTTTTGATCGGCTTTCACAGTTAACTTCTTTCGTTTATTTCTATTGCGGCTTAGGATACGTGAAAGCGTTTCGTGCGAAAAGCGGCTGATGCGAAAAGATGCGAATCCAAATGATATGACAGTAAATAAAGGGAAGCAGATGATGCAGATGACTCAAGACCTTAGTGAGCAGCTTGGACATTTACTCGCTAAACACAAACACGTGTTAGTGACGGCTGAATCTTGCACTGGCGGAGGTGTCGCGAGTGCAGTCACCGATATTGCGGGCAGCTCTGGATGGTTTGATCGCGCTTTTGTTACGTACAGCAATGAAGCCAAACAAGAGATGATCGGTGTACAGCTTAAAACCTTAATGGAGTTCGGCGCCGTGAGTGAGCCTGTCGTAATAGAAATGGCGAGCGGGGCATTGCAACATTCAAACGGGACGATCTCTGTATCAATCAGTGGCATCGCTGGCCCAGGTGGCGCGACCGAAGATAAGCCTGTTGGTACAGTATGCTTCGCGTGGAAAGCGCTAAATGGCTGGGATAAAGTAGAAACGCATGTATTTACAGGCGACAGATCACAAGTACGCCAACAAGCCACGCACCATGCCCTGCAAGTTATTTATGATTACCTATCAATGGAAGGTAAGTAACATTTGTACAAATTATTTTCATACAGGTATAGACACTGTATGAATCAACAGTATAATGAAAGCCAATTAGTCACCCCTATGTGGGTTAGAAATAGATTCTAGATCGCTTGTTGAGACAACCGATTATGTGGAGATAGAAATGGACGAGAATAAACAAAAAGCGTTAGCCGCAGCCCTTGGTCAGATTGAAAAGCAATTTGGTAAAGGTTCTATCATGCGTCTTGGTGATAACCGCACAATGGACGTAGAAACTATTTCTACAGGTTCTCTATCTCTAGATATCGCACTAGGTGCTGGTGGCCTACCGATGGGACGTATCGTAGAAGTTTACGGTCCAGAATCATCAGGTAAAACAACGCTAACGCTTGAGCTTATTGCTGCAGCACAGAAAGTGGGAAAGACGTGTGCATTCGTTGATGCGGAGCACGCACTAGACCCTATCTACGCTCAAAAGCTTGGTGTTGATATCGATGCACTTCTTGTTTCTCAACCAGATACTGGTGAGCAAGCGCTGGAAATCTGTGATGCACTGGCTCGTTCAGGTGCAATCGACGTTCTTGTTATTGACTCAGTAGCAGCCCTAACACCAAAAGCAGAAATCGAAGGCGAAATGGGCGACAGCCACATGGGTCTTCAGGCTCGTATGCTTTCTCAAGCAATGCGTAAGCTGACGGGTAACCTTAAGCAGTCTAACTGTATGGCTATCTTCATTAACCAAATTCGTATGAAAATTGGTGTGATGTTCGGTAACCCAGAAACAACAACAGGTGGTAACGCACTTAAGTTCTACGCATCTGTTCGTCTTGATATTCGCCGTACTGGTGCGATTAAAGATGGTGATGAAGTTGTTGGTAACGAAACTCGTATCAAGGTCGTTAAGAACAAGATTGCTGCACCATTCAAACAAGCTGAGACTCAAATCCTTTACGGTAAAGGCTTCAACCGCGAAGGTGAGCTTATCGACTTAGGTGTTAAGAATAAGCTAGTAGAAAAAGCAGGCGCTTGGTACAGCTACAAAGGCGATAAGATCGGCCAAGGTAAAGCTAACGCTGGTAAATACCTACGTGAAAACCCAGAAGTTGCTCTAGAGATCGATACTAAACTTCGTGAGTTACTACTGACTCCTGCTGTTCTTGAAGAGAAAGACGTAGAGAAAGAAGAAGAAAACGAAGAGCTATAAGCTCACGTTTTATAGAGTGGATGTTTGAAAGAAGCATCCGCTTTGAAAGAATTTAAAGCCTCGCATATTTTATGCGGGGCTTTTTTATTGGATCTGCTCCGTCGAGCATGTCTTTGGTCAAATCTCTTTCGTTGACTGAGTTTCTTCGGTACTAGGTCGTCAATTTAGTTCTGCTTTTCCACGGCAAGATATAGTGGAATATTCTTCATTTTATCGAATTCCCACTAAAATCCTGCCCAAGGGTGTCTTTTCTACAAGAAAACTAGTCGAAGCCTTAACCATGATCTACAATACGGCAAAATTCTAACTCGACTATTTTCAGGAAGAGCTGCATGTACATGAGCACTGATGAGGTTCGCAACGCGTTCCTTAAGTTCTTTGAGAGCAAAGAACACCAAATCGTAGACAGTTCATCGTTAGTTCCACATAACGATCCAACCCTGCTATTCACTAACGCAGGTATGAACCAATTCAAAGATTGCTTCTTAGGCGCCGAAAAGCGTGCCTACACTCGAGCAACTACGGCTCAGCGTTGTGTACGTGCGGGTGGTAAACACAATGACCTTGAAAACGTAGGTTTCACGGCTCGTCACCACACGTTCTTCGAAATGCTAGGCAACTTCAGCTTTGGCGACTACTTCAAAGAAGAAGCGATTGGATTTGCTTGGGAATTCCTGACTGAAACTCTTCAACTGCCAAAAGATCGTCTACTGGTAACGGTATACGAGACAGATGATGAAGCATTCGATATCTGGAACAAGAAAGTAGGTGTTCCTGCTGACCGTATCGTTCGCATTGGCGACAAAGAAGGCGGTAAACAGTTCGAGTCTGATAACTTCTGGACGATGGGTGACACAGGTCCTTGTGGTCCATGTACTGAAATCTTCTACGATCACGGTGAGCACATCTGGGGCGGCCGTCCTGGTACACCTGAAGAAGATGGTGACCGTTTCATCGAGATCTGGAACAACGTATTCATGCAGTTCAACCGTCACGCTGACGGCACAATGGAACCGCTACCTAAGCCTGCTGTAGATACAGGTATGGGTATTGAGCGTATTTCTGCAATCATGCAGGGCGTTCACTCTAACTACGAAATTGATGTATTCCAAAAGCTAATCAAAGCGACTGCGGAAGTTGTTGGTCATGACGATCTATCTAACCAATCGCTACGCGTTATTGCTGACCACATCCGTTCTTGTTCATTCCTAATTGCTGACGGTGTTATGCCTTCAAACGAAGGTCGTGGCTACGTTCTACGTCGTATCATCCGTCGTGCAGTTCGTCACGGTAACAAGCTTGGCGCACAAGGCGTGTTCTTCCACAAACTTGTGGGCGTACTGGCTGAAGTGATGGGCTCTGCGGCAGATGAACTTAAGAAACAGCAAGAGCTGGTTGAAAAAGTACTTCGCATTGAGGAAGAGAACTTTGGTCGTACGCTAGAGCGCGGCATGGTTATTCTTAATGACGCACTAGATGCACTTGAAGGCAAAGAGCTTGACGGCGAAACAGTTTTCAAACTTTACGATACATACGGCTTCCCAGCTGACCTTACTAACGATGTAGCTCGCGAACGCGATTTTACTATCGATGAAGAAGGCTTTGAGAAGGCGATGGAAGCACAGCGTAAGCGTGCACGTGAAGCTGGCCAATTCGGCACGGATTACAACGCGACAATCAAAGTAGACACCAATACTGAGTTCTGTGGTTACACAGCAACTGAAGGTGCTGGTGAAATCTCTGCGCTATTCGTTGACGGCGAAGAGGTTGCTTCACTATCGGCTGGCGACAAAGCAATCATCATCCTTGAAGAGACACCATTCTACGCTGAGTCAGGCGGTCAATGTGGTGATGCTGGTACACTAAAAACAGCGTCGGGTCTTTTCAAAGTACAAGACACTCAGAAGCTAGGTAACGCATTTGCGCACCACGGTGAGCTAGTTGAAGGTGTATTTGCTAAGGGCGATAAAGTAGAAGCAACGGTTGACGCTGAGCGTCGAGCTGCTATCTCACTAAACCACTCTGCCACTCACTTACTTCACTCTGCATTGCGCGAAGTGCTAGGTGAGCACGTTGCTCAGAAAGGTTCTTTAGTTAAGCCAGATAACCTACGTTTTGACTTCTCTAACCTTGAAGCGGTAACACCAGCACAGATTAAAGAAGTAGAGCGTCTAGTTAACGCACAAGTTCGTAAGAACCATGTGATTGAAACGAACATCATGGACATCGAGTCAGCGAAAGAAAAAGGTGCAATGGCACTGTTTGGCGAGAAGTACGATGATGAAGTTCGCGTTCTATCTATGGGCGATTTCTCTACTGAACTTTGTGGTGGTATCCACGCAAGCAACACGGGTGATATCGGTCTATTCAAGATCACTTCTGAAGGTGGTATTGCTGCGGGTATTCGTCGTATTGAAGCGGTAACAGGTGAAGCTGCTCTAGATGCTGTAGAAGCTCAGGCTAACGCTTACGAAGAGAAACTTGCTGAATCAGCTAAGAAAGCGAAATCGCTAGAGAAAGAAATCCAACTGCTTAAAGAAAAGATGGCTGCTGCAGAAAGCGCAAACATCATGGGCAAAGTAGAAGACATCTCTGGTACTAAAGTTTTGGTTGCTGCAATTGAAGGCGCAGACAACAAGAACCTACGTACTATGGTTGATAACGCTAAAAACCAAGTAGGTAGCGGCATCATCCTGATCGCGAACGTAGCAGACGGTAAAGTTGGCTTGATTGCTGGTGTAACCAAAGACCTAATCGGCAAAGTAAAAGCGGGTGATCTCGTCAAGATGGTTGCTGAGCAAGTTGGCGGTAAAGGCGGCGGTCGTCCAGATATGGCTCAAGCGGGCGGTACAGACGTTGCAGCACTGCCAGAAGCGCTTAAATCTGTGCGTACTTGGCTAGAAGAGCGTCTTTAAGCTTAAGTAATTGATACAAAGATGCCCAATCAGTTGATTGGGCATCTTTTATTTTGCCTATTGGAAGTGTGTTTAAACAAGGTTTGATTGAGATTAACCAAGAAGTCTAATGGTGGCGTTAGACTCCTTGGTTAATTTTTTATTGCTTCGCCCTGACGCGGAGTATGTGTTTTTTTGTCATATATAGACATTGGTCTTGGGAAGGTGAGGACGGGTGAAAATGCCTCTTATCGTGCAGAAATTTGGTGGAACGTCGGTGGGTTCAATTGAACGAATCCATCATGTAGCAGAAAAAATCATTGAAGCGAAAAATGAAGGGAACCAGATCGTGGTTGTCGTTTCTGCTATGTCTGGTGAAACAAATCGGTTAGTTAATTTAGCCACGCAAGTTGATAGCGTACCAAACGCTAGAGAACTGGATGTGTTGTTAACGGCTGGCGAGCAAGTTTCCATGGCCTTGTTAGCAATGACGTTACACAAGTTAGGTTATGAAGCGACATCGATGACTGGCTATCAAGCCAAGATACACACGGATTCTAATCATAATAATGCGGCGATTGAGCGTATTGATACTGCTCCGATTCAAGCTCTGCTAGATGACAACCAGATTGTTATTGTTGCAGGCTTTCAAGGATTCAATGCGAAAGGTGATATCACGACATTAGGCCGCGGTGGTTCAGATACTACAGCGGTCGCGCTTGCAGGTGCCTTGCAGGCGAAAGAATGCCAGATCTATACTGATGTAGATGGTGTTTACTCTTGTGACCCTAGAGTCGTAAAACAATCTCAGAAATTAGATACTTTAGACTTTCCTTCTATGGAAGAGATGGCTCGCCGAGGCGCTAAGGTATTGCACCTTCCTTGTGTTCAGTATGCATGGCAGCACAACGTGTCATTGCGAGTGCTTTCAAGCTTTGAACAAGGCGAGGGCACATTGATCGCGGGTAATCAGTGTTTGAATGATATTGCTGGCATCGCCATCCAAAGAGATATGGTGCGTATCGAGTGTTTGAATGAAGATTTACCGTCTTTCATTTCACATTGCCAACTGTTGGGGATCGAAGTCTGTAGTGTGATCGAGGAAACAGAACGGGCAGCACTCATTATTAAACAAGACATAAGTGCCAAATTAAAACTAGTTTTTGCTGAGAAAATCCGTAATAGTGAACAGGTTAGTTTGTTAACTGTGGTAGGAAGCCGAACACAAGAAATTGTGGTCAGTTCACATGGATTGTTGTCTGAAGGCGAAATTGATGTACAGCATCACTTATTGCAGCAGCAGTCTTTAACTTTGGTGATATCACCAACGCAAGTCGATATGGCTGCTAACATATTACACAATGCATACATCGTAGCGCGTGAAACACAGGGTTATCCTAAAAAAGAAGTGCATTTTGGTTAAATAAACTCAATCGATAGTTTACGAAAATATAACTTTTGTTGGATAATGCTCTCGTAGCTAGATAAATTTAGAGATTACTCAAGGAGCAAAGAATGCTAATTTTGACTCGCCGCGTTGGCGAAACACTGATGATTGGTGATGAAGTAACAGTTACTGTACTAGGCGTTAAAGGTAACCAAGTACGTATCGGTGTTAACGCACCTAAAGAAGTATCTGTTCACCGTGAAGAGATCTACATGCGCATTCAAGCTGAAAAAGGTAATGGTAACGTTGCAGCTGGCAACTACTAATACTTTTGCGTAGAGAAGAGGCTAGCATTGTTGCTAGCCTTTTTTGATCTTGGGGAACCGAAACACTGATTGGGACATAGATGGGTTGGATAACGGATCGGTCTCAAAGTGGTGAAGTGAATGCTTTGTGATGCTGCGAGATACAGACAAGGTTGAACAGAACTGTTGCTCTGTATTTTGTTTGGCAAAACTCAAGATTTATTCGCTTCCCCTATGGCGAAAATACGCATCCCGTAGTATTGTGCCATCAGCGGTAGCACTTGCTTCTGGAGAAATTAGATAATTGTTTTCGGCTGTTTATTATTGCCAATCTTTCACCTTAATTTTTAAGGGAAAAAGCGCGATTTGAATCTTATAAGTTCAATTTGCAAGCGCTTTGATTAAATAGCAAACGGTTGGGTGTTTTTGTCCAATTTTTTTCAATAAAGTGTTTGACATATTTTCGGTAAAACGTAATATGTGCCTCCGCAAGACGGTGAGGTGGCCGAGTGGCCGAAGGCGCTCCCCTGCTAAGGGAGTATGTGGTTTGTAGCTGCATCGAGGGTTCGAATCCCTCCCTCACCGCCATTCATTACAGGCCGATGGCCTTTTTTTTTCTTTGTAGCAAGAAGAATGTGATATATTTCACAACTTCATTCTTAATGAATGAACACCGTGCGTCCTTAGCTCAGCTGGATAGAGTACCTGGCTACGAACCAGGCGGTCGGAGGTTCGAATCCTCCAGGACGCGCCACTATTTAAGGGTTTATTTCTTTTAAGAATGAAAGTCCTTGTATTGACTAAGTTGATACTAAAACCGTGCG